>NZ_JBFAXR010000012.1:0-107455 GCF_040680895.1 Streptomyces sp. NPDC051940
CGCGCAGCAGCACCCCGAACAGCGCCGCGCACAGCCGCGCCAGCAGCGGCCCGAGCAGCGCCACGGCGAGCATGAACAGCATCACGACGCCCAGCTCCGGTACGTCCGGCCACCGAAGGGCGAGCGGCTGAGCGCTGCGGTCAACCCGGCTGACTCCCTCGGTCATCCCGGCCCGCCCCCGGCAGTCCCTAGCGTCGTACGCGGTCCCCGACTCCCCCCGGAGGTGGCTCGTATGGCGACGGAAGCCCGGCCGTCGACCCTGGCCGTGTTCGCCGAGTGGATCGCGGAGCAGTACGGCGGGAGACCCGCCCTGCGGCTGCCCGGCGGCGGGGGAGACGTGTCGTACGAGGAGCTGCGCGACCGTGTGCGGCTCGTCGGCCGCGGGCTGCTCGGGCTCGGGGTGCGGGCCGGGGACCGCGTGGCGGTGCTCTGCGAGACGCGGGCCGAGTGGACGTACGCCCATCTCGCGGTGCTGGCCACGGGTGCGGCGCTGGTGCCCGTCTACCCGAGCGCCGGGGACGACGAGGTGCGCTGGGTGCTCGGCGACTCCGGGGCGTCCGTGGTCCTGTGCGAGGACGACGCCCAGGCGGCGAAGGCCGAGCGGCTGGGCGGGGGCGGCACGGTCGTGGTGATGACACCCTCCGCGGCGGGCCGGCCGCTGATGACCGAACTGCCGGACCCCGCCCCGCTGCCCGAGCTGCTCGCCCGCGGCCGTGCGGTGCGCCCCGGCGACCTGGCCACCATCATCTACACCTCCGGCACCACCGGCCTCTCCAAGGGCTGCCGCCTCACCCACGGCAACAGCACCGCGATCCGCGACGCCACCGCCGGCTTCGCGCAGAGCGGGCCGGGCGACGTCACGTACATCTACCTCCCGCTGGCCCACCTCCTCGCCCAGCTCACCGAGCTCTCCACCCTCCTCAACGGGGCCGCGCTGGCCTTCTGGGGCGGCCGGATCGAGGACATCGTCGGCGAACTGGGCCGGGTGCGTCCCACGCACCTGCCCTCCGTCCCCCGGCTCTTCGAGCGCGTGCACGCGCAGGTCGCCGCGCTGGCGGAGGCCGCCGGGCCGGACGGACGGGAGCGGTTCGAGGCGGCGGTACGGCTCGGCGCGGAGGTCGACGCACTGCGCGCGGCCGGGCGGGAGCCGACGGCGGCGCAGACGGCCGCGTACGAGCAGGCCGACGCCGGGCTCTACGCCCTGGTCCGCGGGGTCTTCGGCGGCCGGCTGCGGCAGGCCAACGTCGGCGGCGCCCCCATCGCCCCGCAGACCCTGGACTTCATGCGGGCCTGCGGCATCCCCGTGTACGAGGGGTACGGCATGACGGAGTCCGCCGGGATCATCGCCCTGAACCACCCCGGCGCCCACCGCTACGGCACCGTCGGCCGGCCGATCCCCGGCTGCGAGGTGCGGATCGCCGGGGACGGGGAGGTGCTCGCCCGCGGCCCCATGGTCTTCGGCGGCTACCACGCCAACCCCGGCGCCACGTCCGCCGCGCTGGACGACGAGGGCTGGCTGCACACCGGCGACCTGGGGGAACTGGACACGGACGGCTATCTGCGGGTCACGGGTCGTAAGAAGGACATCATCATCACCTCGTCCGGCAAGAACCTCACCCCGTCCCTGACGGAGTTCGCGCTCCAGCAGTCCCGCTGGATCTCGCGGGCGGTGATGATCGGTGATCACCGTCCGTACCCGGTCGCCCTCATCACGCTGGACGCGGAGGAGATCGCCGGGCTGGGCATCGACGGCCCGCCGTCGGAGTCGGCGAAGGCCCGGTCGCTGGTACGGGAGGCGGTGGACGCGGTCAATGCGAACGCGTCAGGTCCGGCCCGGATCAGGGCCTTCGCGATTCTGGACGAGGATTTCTCGGTGGCCGGCGAGACGCTCACCCCGACGCTGAAAATCCGCCGAGCGGCCATCGCGGAACGGTACGCAAAGGAAATAGCGGACCTGTACGGAGCGTGAACGGCGACGGAATTCGGGCGGTGTCCCCGACAGCCTTGCGGCCGCTCTCCGACGTAAAAGGCAGGAGCCCCGTCCGCTGCGCGGACGGGGCTCCTTGGGTGTATCAATCAGCGAGTCACACCGGGGTGACGTTCTCCGCCTGCGGGCCCTTCGGACCCTGCGTGACGTCGAAGTTCACCTGCTGGTTCTCCTCGAGGGAGCGGAAGCCAGAGGCGTTGATCGCGGAGTAGTGCACGAAGACGTCGGGGCCGCCGCCGTCCTGAGCGATGAAGCCGAAGCCCTTCTCGGCGTTGAACCACTTGACGGTTCCGGTAGCCATAAGCCCTCCTTGGGCCAAAGGGTTGCCCTGCTCCCAGAACCTGCATCCTGCGAAGTCTGAAACTACAAAAGCCTGCGGCGTCACAAGCTCCGCAGGCTCTGTACTGCAAGGGAAACCAAACTGCAACTTGCGTTGAGCCTAGCACGGGAGCCCCGGCCGGGGAAGGCTGAAAGATCACGCCATGGTGAACACCCGGATCCCAGTACGAGCCGGGCCGGGGCGTAGCCTCGGGACGTGACTGCAACACAGAACGGTCCCGCGGGGAGGCCCAGCCGGCCACGAGTCGGCCACATCCAGTTCCTGAACTGCCTGCCCCTCTACTGGGGCCTGGCCCGGACGGGCACCCTCCTCGACTTCGACCTCACGAAGGACACCCCCGAAAAGCTGAGCGAGCGGCTGATCGCCGGCGAGCTCGACGTCGGCCCGGTGACCCTCGTCGAGTATCTGCGTCACGCCGACGAGCTCGTCGCCCTGCCGGACATCGCGGTGGGCTGCGACGGGCCGGTGATGTCGTGCGTGATCGTCTCCCAGGTGCCGCTGTCCGAGCTGGACGGTGCCCGGGTCGCCCTCGGCTCCACCTCGCGGACGTCCGTCCGGCTCGCGCGGCTGCTCCTCGCGGAGCGGTACGGGGTCTCGCCCGACTACTACACGTGCCCGCCCGACCTCCGGCTGATGATGCAGGAGGCCCAGGCGGCGGTCCTGATCGGCGACGCGGCGCTGCGGGCGTCGTTCCACGAGGCGCCGGAGCTGGGGCTGCAGGTCCACGACCTGGGCTCGATGTGGAAGGAGTGGACGGGGCTGCCGTTCGTCTTCGCGGTGTGGGCGGCGCGGCGCGAGTACGCCGCGCGTGAGCCCGCGCTGCTGGCCGACGTGCACCGGGCGTTCCTGGAGTCGCTCGCGGTGTCGCTGGAGGAGGTCGGGAAGGTGGCGGAGCAGGCGTCGCGCTGGGAGGCGTACGACGCGGAGCTCCTGGAGCGCTACTTCACGACCCTCGACTTCCGCCTCGGGGCACCCCAGCTGGAGGGCATCACCTCCTTCGCCTCCCGCGCGGGCTTCCCTGAGTCGTCCCGCGTCAGCCTCCTCTGACCCCGCGCCCCATCGAGGTCGGGAGAACCGGCCCCGCGTCCTCGTCACCGTGCCCTGACAAGTCGCGGGGGTGCCCGGGCAAACCGCGTGGCGTGCCGGGTGGCTCCCCCTAAGCTGGGCGAGGGCAACCATGGGGGAATGATGCAGCCACTGCAGACGGGCGACCCGCGGGCGATAGGGCCGTACACCCTGCTGGGCCGTCTGGGGTCGGGCGGGATGGGGCGGGTGTACCTGGGCCGCAGCCCCGGGGGACGGACCGTGGCCGTCAAGGCCGTCCACCCGCACTTCGCCACCGACGACCAGTTCCGCGCCCGGTTCCGCCGCGAGGTCGAGGCCGCGCGCCGGGTGGGCGGTGCCTGGACCGCCCCCGTGCTGGACGCCGGGCCGGAGGCCGACGTGCCCTGGGTGGCCACCGGATACGTCGCCGGGACGGCGCTCAGCGACGCCGTGGAGGCGCACGGGCCCCTGCCGCCCGAGGCGGCCCGCGCCCTGGGCGCGGGCCTCGCGGAGGCGCTCACCGCCGTGCACGCGCTGGGCCTCGTCCACCGCGACGTCAAGCCCTCGAACGTCCTGCTGACCCTCGACGGCCCCCGGCTGATCGACTTCGGTATCGCCCGCGCCACCGACGGCACCGCCTCGCTGACCGCCACCGGCGTCTCCGTGGGGTCGCCCGGCTACATGTCGCCGGAGCAGATCCTCGGCCGCGGCGCCGCCGGCCCCTCGGACGTGTTCTCGCTCGGCGCGGTGCTCGTGTACGCCGCGACCGGACAGCCGCCCTTCACCGGGGACAGCGCCCCGAGCCTGCTCTACCAGGTCGTCAACGAGGACGCCCAGCTGCACGGCCTCCCCGGCATCGACCCCGTACTGGCCGAGGTGGCGACCGCCTGCCTGGCCAAGGACCCGGACGCCCGCCCCGCACCGGCCGCGCTCGCCGGACGGCTCGCACCCGGCGGGGCGGCGGCCCTGATGGGCGCGGGCTGGCTGCCCGCCCCGGTGTCCGACGGCATCAGCCGCGCGGCGATCGAGCTGCTGGGCCTGGAGGCGCACCCCGCGCCGGAGCCCTCCGGCCCCGTGCCGCTGCCCCGCGCCGAGTACGGACCGTCGTACGGCTTCGGCCCTCCGCCGTCCCTCGTCGACACCGCAGGCAACGCGTCCGGCAACGGACACACCCCCGCGGCCGGCGGCGGCTGGCCGACACCCCCCGGCGCCGTACCGCCACCGGGCAACGGCTCCTGGGGGAACACCTCCCACGGCGCCGGCGTCGTGCAGGACGCCCGTCCCGCCGACGCCCCCACCGCGCAGCCGGCCGTCCGCAGCGCGGAGCTCGGCTGGCGCGGCCGCCGCGCGAGCTGCACGCTCGTGCTGTCCGTGGCCGGCGCCGCGGCCGTCGCGATGCTCGGCCTGTACCTCAGCGGCGTACTGAAGGACGACGGCAGCCGCGACAACGCCTCGAGCAACGACACCACCGCCACCCCCACCGCGCCGGCGGCGACGAGCGCGCAGCCCAGCGCCCAACCCAGCCCCGAGGACACGCCGGACCCCACGGCCGCCCCGGCCGGCAAGGACCTCGCGCAGGTCCCCGAGTCCTTCCAGGGCACCTGGAAGGGCACCGCGCTGAACTCCGACGGCTCCCCGAACGGCGACCTCACCCTCGTCGTCGACAGCGGCCGCAAGGGCTCCGTGGTCACCCACACGACGTTCTCCGTGCTCAGCGTCGCCTGCCACAGCAAGGGCGAGCTGACCAAGGCCACGGACGACAAGATGCTCCTCGCGGAGACCACGGACACCGCGAAGCCCCAGACCGACTGGGCCTGCACGGGCAACCCCTCCAACGTCACCCTGACCCTCGACGGCGACAAGCTCCTCTACTACAACGACGACCCGGCCGGCGGCCGCACCCCCACCACCCTGACGAAGGAGTGACCCGGTCGCGGGGCGTGTCCGGGTGAACGCGTACGCTGCGAGGAGCAGATGTTCGCGCCGTGTGGAAGGGGCACCGGAGACCGTGGCCACTGACCTGCAGTCCGTTCTCGACCACGCCGCCGACGGGGGTCGCATCACCCCCGAGGAGGCGCTCGACCTCTACCGCGACGCGCCGCTGCACGCGCTGGGCGCCGCCGCCGACGCGGTGCGCCGCCGCCGGTACGCGGGCACCGAGCACATCGCGACGTACATCATCGAGCGCAACATCAACTACACGAACTCGTGCGTGACCGCGTGCAAGTTCTGCGCCTTCTTCGCCGCGCCCAAGAGCGACAAGGTCTGGGTGCGGGATCTGGACGACATCCTGCGGCGGTGCGCGGAGACGGTCGCCCTCGGCGGTACGCAGATCATGTTCCAGGGCGGGCACCACCCGGACTTCGGCGTGGAGTACTACGAGGAGAGCTTCTCCGCGATCAAGAAGGCCTTCCCGCAGCTGGTGATCCACTCGCTGGGCGCGAGCGAGGTCGAGCACATGTCGCGGATCTCCGGCGTCTCCGCCGAGGAGGCCATCCGCCGGATCCACGCCGCGGGCCTGGACTCCTTCGCGGGCGCGGGCGCGGAGCTGCTGCCCGAGCGGCCGCGCAAGGCGATCGCCCCGCTGAAGGAGAGCGGCGAGCGCTGGCTGGAGATCATGGAGATCGCCCACAACCTGGGCGTCGAGTCGACGTCCACCATGCTCATGGGCACGGGCGAGACCAACGCCGAGCGGATCGAGCACCTGCGGATGATCCGCGACGTGCAGGACCGCACGGGCGGCTTCCGCGCCTTCATCCCGTACACCTACCAGCCGAACAACAACGCGCTGAAGGGCCGTACGCAGGCCACGATCTTCGAGTACCTGCGGATGATCGCCATCGCCCGCCTCTTCCTCGACAACGTCGCCCATATCCAGGGCTCCTGGCTCACCACGGGCAAGGACGTCGGCCAGCTGTCGCTGCACTACGGCGCGGACGACCTGGGCTCCGTGATGCTGGAGGAGAACGTCGTGTCGTCGGCGGGCGCCAAGCACCGCTCCAACCGGATGGAGCTGCTGGAGCTGATCCGCGCCGCGGGCCGGGTGCCGGCGCAGCGCGCCACGACGTACGAGCACCTGGTCGTGCACGACGACCCGGCGAACGATCCGGTGGACGACCACGTCGTGTCCCATCTGTCGTCGACGGCGATCGAGGGCGGTACGGCGCATCCGGAGCTGAAGCTCCTCGACGTGAGCTGACGCCGTGGGGACGCTGCACGTTCCCGACCTGCTGATCAACGGCTGCTTCGAGTTCGAGGACTGCGCCGTGCTGGTCGAGGGTCCGGTGATCGCCGGCCTCGATTCCTACGAGACCCTCGCAGCGGCCCATCCCGGTGCGCGGGTACGCCGCTGGCCCGGCTACCTCGTACCGGGGCTGTGTGAGCACGGCGAAGTCGAGCGGCTGGAGCGCACGTACTACCCGGATCCGCGGGAGGCCGAGGAGCTGGGGACGGAGCCGCTGACCGGTGCCGCGTTGGCAGCCCTGGACATGAACGAGGCGCGCTGGGGCGCGAGCGCGCGGCGGGGTCTGCAGCGGCTGATGGCGCAGGGGATCGTCGAGATCTGCGGTGAGTTCACCAGGCCGGTGATCCGGGACGCGGTCCTGCGGTCGGGGATGTACTCGCAGCCTCCCCATGAGCGGCGCGCCCTGCGGGTGGGCGGGGAGGCACGGTTCGCGGTCTTCGACGACGACGGCTGCGTGGCTGCGGTGATCGGCGGCCGGCTGGTGTACCGGCGGCGCTGAGCCCCCTCACCCGCGAAGCCGGTCCGCGCCCCGCCGGGCTTCGGGTGGCAACCGGCGGGGCGCGGAGCTTCAGGGCGCCGTGCGGCGCTCGGTGGCCGGTCCGCGACCGGCGAGGCGGTGGCCGGTCTGCCCGCCCCCCTCCGGTGCTTGGCGGGCAGACCGGCTGCCGTTGGGGGGCTCACCCGGCCCCCCAGACCCCGGCCGTTCCGTACCCGTGCGGAGTCCGGCCGGGGAAGTTCCCGTTTGCGTCCGCATGCTCGGGCCCCCCGCCCCGAGCTGCTCCACAGAGACTGAACTGTGCGCCGTCCGAACACCACGGTTTTTGCTGACGTAAACGTGACATGGCGTAATTCCGCCGCAGCGACACGGCCGGCGGCCCGTTACCGGGGGGCCTCCCGGCCCGCCGCACCCGGCGTGCGCGAGAATGACCCCGTGACGCGAGCCTCCCTGGACAAGCAGCCGCACGAAGTCGCCGCGATGTTCGACGACGTCGCCGCGAAGTACGACCTGACCAACGACGTGCTGTCCCTGGGGCAGGACCGGCGCTGGCGCAAGGCCGTCGCGCAGGCGGTGGACGCGAGGCCCGGGGAACGGGTCCTCGACCTCGCCGCCGGCACGGCCACCTCCTCGCTGCCCTTCGCCGCCGCCGGGGCGTACGTCGTCCCGTGCGACTTCTCCATCGGCATGCTGCGGGAGGGCAAGAAGCGCAACCCGCGGCTGCCGCTGACCGCCGGGGACGCGACGAGGCTGCCGTTCGCGGACGCCGTGTTCGACGCCGTGACGATCTCCTTCGGGCTGCGCAACGTCCAGGAGACGGACGCCGCGCTGCGCGAGATGCTGCGCGTGACGAAGCCCGGCGGGCGGGTCGTCATCTGCGAGTTCTCCCACCCGACGTGGGCGCCGTTCCGCACGGTCTACACCGAGTACCTGATGCGCGCCCTGCCGCCGGTCGCGAGGGCCGTGAGCAGCAGCCCCGACGCGTACGTCTACCTCGCCGAGTCGATCCGCGCCTGGCCCGACCAGCCCGCGCTGGCGGCGCGGCTGCAGCAGGCCGGCTGGTCGAAGGTCGCCTGGCGCAACCTCTCCGGCGGCATCGTCGCCCTCCACCGCGGCCACCGCGCCTAGCCGGTATCCCGCCGACGCCGCCGGTGCCGCCCCTGAGCACCGGCGACACCACTCGTACACTGCGAACCAGCCACGCCTTCGACGACCAGGAGCAGACGTGACCCAGACCGAGCACACCGCCGACGTCATCGTCGTCGGCGCCGGGCCCGCGGGCTCGACCACGGCGTACTACCTGGCCAAGGCGGGCCTGGACGTGCTGCTTCTGGAGAAGACCGCCTTCCCCCGGGAGAAGGTCTGCGGCGACGGGCTCACCCCGCGCGCGACCAAGCAGCTCATCGCGATGGGCATCGACGTCTCCGAGGAGGCGGGCTGGCTGCGCAACAAGGGCCTGCGCATCATCGGCGGCGGCATGCGGCTGCAGCTCGACTGGCCGGATCTGGCGGCGTACCCGAACTACGGACTCGTGCGCAAGCGCGACGACTTCGACGAGCAGCTCGCGCAGCAGGCCGTGAAGGCCGGGGCGCGGCTGTACGAGCGCTGCAACGTGGGCGCGCCGATCATCGACGCCCGGACCGGCCGGATCACCGGCGTGGAGGCGAAGCTCGGCGAGGAGAAGACGCCGGCCACCTTCCACGCGCCGCTCGTCGTGGCCGCCGACGGCAACTCCACCCGGCTGTCGCTGGCGATGGGGCTGCACCGCGACGAGAAGCGGCCGATGGGCGTCGCCGTCCGTACGTACTTCGACTCGCCGCGGCACGACGACGACTACCTCGAGTCCTGGCTGGAGCTGTGGGACAAGCGCGGCGCCGAGGACCGGCTGCTGCCCGGCTACGGCTGGATCTTCGGCATGGGCGACGGCACGTCCAACGTGGGCCTGGGCATCCTCAACTCCTCGTCCGCCTTCAAGGAGCTGGACTGGCGCGAGGTGCTGAAGGCGTGGTGCGCCTCGATGCCCGAGGAGTGGGGCTACACCCCGGAGAACATGACCGGCCCGATCCGCGGCGCGGCGCTCCCCATGGCCTTCAACCGCAAGCCGCACTACACGCGCGGGCTGCTGCTCGTCGGTGACGCGGGCGGCATGGTCAACCCCTTCAACGGCGAGGGCATCGCGTACGCCATGGAGTCGGGCCAGATCGCGGCGGACGTCATCGTCCAGGCGCACGGCCGCGCCACGGGCCCGCAGCGGGAGCTGGCGCTCCAGCGCTATCCCCGGGTCCTGTCGGAGACCTACGGCGGCTACTACTCGATCGGCCGCGCGTTCGTGAAGCTGATCGGCAACCCGAAGGTCATGAAGCTCGCCACCCAGCGCGGCCTGTCGCACCCGGTGCTGATGCGCTTCACGCTGAAGCTCCTCGCGAACCTCACGGACCCGCAGGGCGGCGACGCGATGGACCGCGTCATCAACGGCCTGACGAAGGTGGCCCCGCGCGCATGAGACCCATGAGCGGCGACCGGCGGGTGGGCGACGGTCTCGCCCCGCTCCTGGTGGAGGAGGGCCCGGCGGCGTACGACCCGTCCGTGCCCGGCATGTTCCGGCGCGCGGTGGCCGTCCTGGTCGACCTGGTCCTCGCCGGCGCGGCGCTGATCGGCCCGGTGCTGCTGGTCGACGACTTCGTCACCGACCCGGGCACCATGCGGCTGACGGCGCTGCTGTGGATCCTGTGCCTGGTCCTGGTCTACGCGCCGCTGTCCAACGCCCGCTGGGGCGCCACGCCCGGCAAGCGCCTGCTGCGCCTGCGGGTGGTCCGCGATGCGGACGGCGGCAGACTCGGCTACGGCAGCGCACTGGTGCGCCACGTCGTCAACATGGCCACGGGCCTGGTCCCGTTCCTGGCGATCGCCAGCGGGAGCTTCGTGCCCGTCGGTGGCCGGACGCTGGCCGACCGGGCCGCCGGCAGCCGCGTGGTCCGGGCGCGCCGGGACGGCTGACCCACCGCGGCGGAAGACGCCTGAGCCTCCGTCCCGGTCGCCCGGGCGGAGGCTCAGCGCGTGTGCGGGTGCGACGTCAGAGGACGCGGACCGCCGAGGTCGGCATGTAGTACGACATCTCCTGGATGACGACGCCCTTGCTCGGGTTCGCCGCGTCCAGGTACTTGCCGTCGCCGATGTAGACCGCGACGTGGTACGCCGAGCCGATGCCGCCCCAGAAGACGAGGTCGCCCGGGCGGACGTCGGAGACCGCGATCTGCGTGCCGGCCGTCGACTGCTCCGCGGCGGTGCGGGGGAGCGAGACGCCGATCTGGCGGAACGCGGTCTGCGTGAGGCCCGAGCAGTCGTACGCGGAGGGGCCGGTGCCGCCCATCACGTACGCCTTGCCGACCTGGGCCTTGAGGAAGCCGATGAGCGTGGCGACGGAGCCGGAGGCGGTCGGGGAGGACAGGTCCGCGCGGGCCGCGGCGCGCGAGGCGCGCTCCTCGGCCGCGCGCTTGGCGGCGGCCCTGCGGGCGGCCTCGCGGGCCTCCTCGGCCTTACGGGCCTTCCTGGCGGCCTTCAGCGCGGCGTCCTGGGCCTCGGTGGCCTCGGCCTGCACGGCGGTGCGCAGCGCGGTCTGCTCGAGGGCCTCGACGCCCTCCTGGACCTTCGCCTCGACGTCGGGGATGACGGGGAGCTGGGCGGTGGTCTCCGCGGGCGCCTCGGCCTCGGCGGCCGACGCGGGGGAGGCGGTGGCCACCAGCGTCGCGAGGGCGCCACCGGCAACCCCGGTGCGGAGCGCGCGGATCGAGGCGCTGCTCCGGCGGGGCTTCCGGTGGCTGGGTATATGGGTCTTGAGGGACATGGTCCCCGTTGCTATCAGGGCTAAAGGTGCACTTTCAACAAACGTGCAATGCCTCACCTTTGACGCGTACGCGTCGCGAATCGGGTCCATCGACCGGGATTCCCGGGACGTTCGCCCCTTGGCCGTCGGCCCGATCGCGCGTGTAAGCACGGCGTTTACCCGCGGGGCGGGCCGTCCGGCGCGGCTATCACTCCGGGGCTGGTGAGCTCAAGCCTGAGCGCGGTGGGGCGTGTTGCCGCCCGAATCCGTGTGGCCGAGGTCACGAGACGGTATCGCCTATGTCGGACATGGCGGATGTGAGCTCCGGGGCACCGCCCCGCCCTCGCGCGGGGGTTGCGTGCCGCGCCGCCCCGGACCGGTGCGCGCCGCCCCGCGGCTCCGAGCCCCGTCGTCCGCTTACAACCGGCTTACCCCACAAGTCCCTATATCCCCACCCAAATACCCCGCGCCCCACTAACACGCACTCCCCGTCCAGCGCGAATTTGCGCAAAGTCGCGCGCACTTGATAGAGGCGCAACCCGTAAGCCACCCCTCTGACCAGCCCCAACGCCCCCAGTTGTGACCGAAGGTGATCATCGCACCGCTTGCCGCAAGATCAACCGCGTTGCCCGCAAAGATGATCATCCGCCGGGTGGTAAAGATCACAAACGAGTTGGTGACCCCCGTGTCGCAGATCACAAGGGCGGAGGCATAGGATGCGTCCCACGCGGGCTTGTGAACTGCCTCACATGTAAGCGATCTTCGTAGCCGCCGGGAGACGGCCACGACGACGCGGGGGGCGCAGCACGCCCGCGCCGAAGGCCGAAAGCAGTCATCGTCGACTGAGAGGAGCGAGGCAGCGGTGAACGCCTACACACCGATCCTCGTGCTAGGAGGCATCGCGGCCGCGTTCGCGATTTTCTCCGTGGTCATGGCCGCGATCATCGGCCCCAAGAGATACAACCGGGCGAAGCTCGACGCGTACGAGTGCGGTATCGAGCCGACACCGCAGCCCGCGGGCGGCGGCCGCTTCCCGATCAAGTACTACCTCACGGCGATGCTCTTCATCGTCTTCGACATCGAGATCGTCTTCCTCTACCCCTGGGCCGTCTCCTTCGACTCCCTGGGGATCTTCGGGCTCGTCGAGATGCTCCTCTTCGTGCTGACGGTCTTCGTCGCCTACGCCTACGTCTGGCGGCGCGGCGGCCTGGAATGGGACTAGGGGGCTAGGGGCGCACAATGGGTATCGAAGAGAAACTTCCCAGCGGCTTTCTGCTGACCACCGTCGAGCAGGCCGCGGGCTGGGTGCGCAAGGCGTCGGTCTTCCCGGCGACGTTCGGCCTGGCCTGCTGTGCCATCGAGATGATGACCACCGGCGCCGGTCGCTACGACCTGGCGCGCTTCGGCATGGAGGTCTTCCGCGGCTCGCCCCGGCAGGCCGACCTCATGATCGTCGCCGGCCGGGTGAGCCAGAAGATGGCTCCGGTCCTCCGGCAGGTCTACGACCAGATGCCGAACCCCAAGTGGGTCATCTCCATGGGCGTCTGCGCCTCCTCCGGCGGCATGTTCAACAACTACGCGATCGTCCAGGGCGTCGACCACATCGTCCCGGTCGACATCTACCTCCCCGGCTGCCCGCCCCGCCCCGAGATGCTGCTGGACGCGATCCTCAAGCTCCACCAGAAGATCCAGGGCGAGAAGCTCGGCGTGAACCGCGAGGAGGCCGCGCGCGAGGCCGAGCAGGCGGCGCTCAAGGCCCTGCCCACGATCGAGATGAAGGGGCTGCTGCGGTGAGCGACGCCGACACCAGCAACGGGGTCAACCCCGAGAAGGAACTGAGCGCCCAGAACCTGCCCGGCCGGCGCGGCGACGCCGGCGAGGAGATCCGCGTACAGCGCGGCATGTTCGGCGCGAACAACGGCGGTGACACCTCGGGTTACGGCGGGCTCGTCCGCTCCGTCCGGCTGCCGGGCGCCGCGCAGCGTCCCTACGGGGGCTACTTCGACGAGGTCGCCGACGAGCTGGAGGGCGCCCTGGAGGAACAGGGCGTCGACCCGGCCGGCGCCATCGAGAAGACCGTCGTGGACCGCGGCGAGGTGACGTTCCACATCGCCCGTGAATTCCTTCCCAAGGTCGCCACGACCCTGCGCGACGACCCGGCGCTGCGCTTCGAGCTGTGCACCGGCGTCAGCGGCGTGCACTACCCCGGCGACGAGGGCCGCGAGCTGCACGCCGTCTACCACCTGCGCTCGATCACCCACACCCGGCTGATCCGGCTGGAGGTCAGCGCCCCCGACAGCGACCCGCACATCCCGTCGATCGTGTCCGTCTACCCGACGAACGACTGGCACGAGCGCGAGACGTACGACTTCTTCGGCATCGTCTTCGACGGACACCCGGCGCTGACCCGGATCATGATGCCGGACGACTGGCAGGGCTTCCCCCAGCGCAAGGACTACCCGCTCGGCGGCATCCCCGTCGAGTACAAGGGCGCCCAGATCCCGGCTCCCGACCAGCGGAGGTCGTACAGCTGATGAGCACCTCACACGCCCCCCACCGCGACACCACCGAGGGCAAGGTCTACACCGTCACCGGCGGCGACTGGGACGAGGTCGTCCAGGCGGCCGCCCAGCGGGCCGACGACGAGCGGATCGTCGTCAACATGGGCCCCCAGCACCCGTCCACGCACGGCGTGCTGCGCCTGATCCTGGAGATCGACGGCGAGACGGTCACCGAGGCCCGCTGCGGAATCGGCTATCTGCACACCGGGATCGAGAAGAACCTCGAGTACCGCAACTGGACGCAGGGCACCACGTTCGTGACGCGGATGGACTACCTCACGTCCTTCTTCAACGAGACCGGCTACTGCCTGGCCGTGGAGAGGCTGCTCGGCATCCAGGACGAGGTGCCGGACCGCGCCACGCTCATCCGCGTGCTGCTGATGGAGCTGAACCGCCTCTCCTCGCATCTGGTGTGCATCGCCACCGGCGGCATGGAGCTGGGCGCGACGACCATCATGATCTACGGCTTCCGCGACCGGGAGCTGATCCTCGACCTGTACGAGCTGATCACCGGCCTGCGGATGAACCACGCGTACATCCGCCCCGGCGGCCTGGCGCAGGACCTGCCCCCGGGCGCGGTCGACGCGGTCCGCGAGACGGTGAAGAAGCTCCGCAAGAACCTCGTCGAGTACGACCAGCTGGCAACCGGCAACCCGGTGTTCAAGGCCCGTATGCAGGACGTCGGCTACCTCGACCTGGCCGGCTGCCTCGCCGTCGGCGCCACGGGCCCGATCCTGCGGTCCGCCGGTCTGCCGCACGACCTGCGCAAGTCCGAGCCGTACTGCGGCTACGAGACCTTCGACTTCGAGGTCCCCACCACCGACACCTGCGACTCCTACGGCCGCTACCTGGTCCGGCTGGAGGAGATGCGCCAGTCGCTGCGCATCGTCGAGCAGGTCCTGGACCGGCTGGAGCCGGGCCCGGTCATGGTCGGCGACAAGAAGATCGCCTGGCCCGCGCAGCTCGCGCTCGGCCCGGACGGTCTCGGCAACTCGCTCGACCACATCAAGAACATCATGGGCACCTCGATGGAGGCCCTGATCCACCACTTCAAGCTGGTGACCGAGGGCTTCCGGGTGCCCCCGGGGCAGGCCTACGCGGCCATCGAGTCGCCCAAGGGCGAACTCGGCGTGCACGCCGTCTCCGACGGCGGCACCCGCCCCTACCGGGTCCACTTCCGGGACCCCTCCTTCACCAACCTGCAGGCCATGGCGGCGATGTGCGAAGGCGGCCAGGTCGCCGACGTGATCGTCGCGGTGGCGTCCATCGACCCCGTGATGGGAGGCGTCGACCGGTGACCACTGCTTCCGACCAAGGGGTCAGCCTGGGGATGCCGCAGCTCCCCGCCCCCGACTATCCCGCCGAGGTCCGCGCCCGGCTGGACGCCGACGCGGCCGAGCTCGTCGCGCGCTACCCCGACAGCCGCTCCGCGCTGCTGCCGCTGCTGCACCTGGTGCAGGCGGAGGAGGGGTACGTGACGCGGACCGGCGTCCGGTTCTGCGCCGAGACGCTGGACCTGACGACGGCCGAGGTGACCGCGGTCGCCACCTTCTACTCCATGTACCGGCGCAAGCCGTCCGGCGAGTACCAGGTGGGCGTGTGCACCAACACGCTGTGCGCGGTCATGGGCGGCGACGCCATCTTCGAGGCGCTGCAGGAGCACCTCGCCGTGGGCAACGGGGAGACCACCGGCGACGGCAAGGTCACCCTGGAGCACATCGAGTGCAACGCGGCCTGCGACTTCGCGCCGGTGGTGATGGTCAACTGGGAGTTCTTCGACAACCAGACCATCGAGTCCGCGAAGCAGCTGGTCGACGAGCTGCGGGCGGGCGGCGAGGTCGCGCCCACCCGCGGCGCGAGGCTGTGCACCTTCAAGGAGACCTCGCGGATCCTGGCGGGCTTCCCCGACCAGCGCGAGGGCGCGGTCGCCGAGAGCGGCGGCGCCGGTCCCGCCTCGCTGGCGGGGCTGAAGCTGGCCAAGGGCGAGACCGGGAAGGTCGTCTCGCCCCGGTCGCACGCCGCAGAGCCACCCGTCACCGATGAGGAGGGGAAGTGATGTCGGTGACCGCCGAGATCAACGAGACGAGCCCCGACAAGCTGCTCTCCCCGGTGCTCTCCGCCTTCTGGGACGACCCCGAGTCCTGGACGCTCGCGACGTATCTGCGTCACGACGGCTACCAGGGCCTGAAGAAGGCCCTGGCCATGCAGCCCGACGACGTCATCGCGTACGTCAAGGACTCCGGGCTGCGCGGGCGCGGCGGCGCGGGCTTCCCCACCGGGATGAAGTGGCAGTTCATCCCGCAGGGCGACGGCAAGCCGCACTACCTCGTCGTCAACGCCGACGAGTCGGAGCCGGGCACCTGCAAGGACATCCCGCTGCTCTTCGCCAACCCGCACTCCCTGATCGAGGGCATCGTGATCGCGTGCCACGCGATCCGCTCGGGCCACGCCTTCATCTATCTGCGCGGCGAGGTCGTCCCGGTGCTGCGCCGGCTGCACGAGGCGGTGCGCGAGGCGTACGCCGCGGGCTACCTCGGCAAGAACGTGCTGGGCTCCGGCTTCGACCTGGAGCTGACGGTGCACGCGGGCGCGGGCGCGTACATCTGCGGTGAGGAGACCGCGCTGCTCGACTCGCTGGAGGGGCGGCGCGGACAGCCCAGGCTGCGGCCGCCGTTCCCGGCGGTCGAGGGCCTCTACGCCTGCCCGACCGTGGTGAACAACGTCGAGTCCATCGCGTCGGTGCCGGCGATCATGCACCGGGGCAAGGACTGGTTCAAGTCGATGGGGTCGGAGAAGTCCCCCGGCTTCACGCTCTACTCGCTGAGCGGGCACGTCGCCCGCCCCGGGCAGTACGAGGCACCGCTCGGGATCACGCTGCGCCAGCTGCTCGAGATGGGCGGCGGGATGCGGCCCGGCCACCGGCTGAAGTTCTGGACGCCGGGCGGGTCGTCGACGCCGATGTTCACCGAGGAGCACCTCGACGTACCGCTGGACTACGAGGGTGTGGGCGCCGCGGGCTCCATGCTCGGCACGAAGGCGCTGCAGTGCTTCGACGAGACGACGTGCGTCGTGCGGGCCGTCACCCGGTGGACCGAGTTCTACGCGCACGAGTCCTGCGGCAAGTGCACGCCGTGCCGCGAGGGCACGTACTGGCTGGTCCAGCTGATGCGGGACATCGAGGCCGGGAAGGCGTCGATGGCGGATCTCGACAAGATCTACGACATCGCCGACAACATCAACGGCAAGTCCTTCTGCGCGCTGGGCGACGGCGCCGCGGCGCCGATCTTCTCGTCCCTGAAGTACTTCCGCGACGAGTACGAGCAGCATGTCACGGGCAAGGGCTGCCCCTTCGACCACACGAAGTCCACGCTGTGGGCGGATTCGGGGGCGTCCGCATGAGTTCCGTACACGAGTCCCACCCGGAGGTGGACGCATGACCGTCACGGCATCCTCGGGGTCCGCCCCCGCCGGGGGAGGCGCGGCGATCCCGCCGGAAGACCTGGTGTCGCTGACCATCGACGGCGTCGAGATCAGCGTCCCCAAGGGCACCCTGGTGATCCGGGCCGCCGAGCAGCTCGGGATCGAGATCCCGAGGTTCTGCGACCACCCCGCCCTCGACCCCGCCGGCGCCTGCCGCCAGTGCATCGTCGAGGTCGAGGGCCAGCGCAAGCCCATGGCCTCCTGCACGATCACCTGCACCGACGGCATGGTCGTCAAGACCCAGCTGTCCAGCCCCGTCGCCGAGAAGGCGCAGCGCGGTGTGATGGAGCTGCTGCTCATCAACCACCCGCTGGACTGCCCCGTCTGCGACAAGGGCGGCGAGTGCCCGCTGCAGAACCAGGCCATGAGCCACGGCCAGGCCGACAGCCGCTTCGAGGGCAGGAAGCGCACCTTCGAGAAGCCGGTCCCGATCAGCGCCCAGGTGCTGCTCGACCGCGAGCGCTGCGTGCTCTGCGCGCGCTGCACCCGCTTCTCCAACCAGATCGCCGGCGACCCGATGATCGAACTGCTGGAGCGCGGCGCGCTGCAGCAGGTGGGTACGGGGGAGGGCGACCCGTTCGAGTCGTACTTCTCCGGCAACACCATCCAGATCTGCCCGGTCGGCGCGCTCACCTCGAAGATGTACCGCTTCCGCTCCCGGCCCTTCGACCTGGTGTCGAGCCCGAGCGTGTGCGAGCACTGCGCCGGCGGCTGCGCCACCCGCACCGACCACCGGCGCGGCAAGGTCATGCGGCGGCTCGCCGCCAACGACCCGGAGGTCAACGAGGAGTGGATGTGCGACAAGGGCCGCTTCGGCTTCCGCTACGCCCAGCTCCCCGACCGGCTCACCACCCCGCTCGTACGGAACGCGGAGACCGGTGAGCTGGAGCCCGCCTCCTGGCCGGAGGCCCTCGACGCCGCCGCCTCGGGGCTCGCGGGCGCGAAGGGCCGCACCGGCGTGCTCACCGGCGGCCGGCTGACCGTCGAGGACGCCTACGCCTACGCCAAGTTCGCCCGGGTCGCGCTCGACACCAACGACATCGACTTCCGGGCCCGCGCGCACTCCGCGGAGGAGGCCGAGTTCCTCGCCGCCCGCGTCGCCGGGCAGGGGCTCGACCTCGACGGGAGCGGGGTGTCGTACACCGCGCTGGAGCAGGCGCCCGCGGTGCTGCTCGCCGGGTTCGAGTCGGAGGAGGAGGCCCCCGGCGTCTTCCTGCGGCTGCGCAAGGCCTGGCGCAAGCACCAGCAGCGCACCTTCTCCCTCGCCACCCACACCACCCGGGGCCTGGCGAAGGCCGGCGGCACCCTGCTGCCCGCCGCGCCCGGCACCGAACCGCAGTGGCTGGACGCCCTCGCCACCGGCCAGGGCCTCGGCGACGACGGCACGCGCGCGGCCGAGGCCCTGCGCGAGCCGGGTGCCGTGATCATCGTCGGCGAGCGCCTGGCGGCCGTGGCCGGCGGGCTCACCGCCGCCGCCCGGCTCGCGGACGCCACCGGCGCCGCGCTGGTGTGGATCCCGCGCCGCGCCGGCGAGCGCGCCGCGATCGAGGCCGGCGCCCTGCCCGGGCTGCTGCCGTACGGCCGTCCCGCGACCGACCCCGAGGCCCGCGCGCAGACCGCCACGGCCTGGGGGCTGGGCGAACTGCCCAGCAGGCACGGCCGCGACACCGCGCAGATCGTCGCGGCCGCCGCGGGCGGCGAACTGGGCGCGCTGGTCGTCGGCGGCGTCGAGGTCGCGGACCTGCCCGACCCGGCGCTGGCGCGCGAGGCCCTCGCACAGGTCGGCTTCGTCGTCAGCCTGGAGCAGCGGCCCAGCGAGGTCACCGCGCACGCCGACGTCGTGCTCCCGGTGGCCGCGGTCGCCGAGAAGTCCGGCACGTTCCTCAACTGGGAGGGCCGCGCCCGGCCGTTCGAGGCCGCGCTCAAGCCCGACCAGATGACCCGCCGGCTCGCCCCGGCCGACCACCGCGTGCTGACCATGCTGGCCGACGCCATGGACGTACACCTGGGCACGCCCGACGTCCGCACCGTCCGCGCCGAGCTGGAGCGGCTCGGGGTGTGGACGGGTGCCCGCCCCGCGGCGCCCGCCGACTCCACCCGCGCCCTGCCCGACCCGCAGTCCGGCCAGGCCGTCCTAGCCGGACACCGGCTGCTGCTGGACGACGGGCGGCTGCAGGAGGGCGACGAGGCGCTCGCCGCCACCCGGCACGCCGCCGTGGCCCGGCTCTCCCCGGCCACCGCGGACGAGGCCGGCGTCAAGGACGGCGACGTGCTCGCCGTCACCGGCCCGCGCGGCGCCGTGACCCTGCCCCTGCAGGTGACCGCGGAGATGCCGGACCGCGTGGTCTGGCTGCCGCTGCGGTCGACGGCCCCCGGCGTCACCGACGCGACGGGCGCGCAGCCCGGCGACATGGTGACGGTGGGCCCGGCGACCGCAGCCACCACCCAGGAGGTGACCCAGTGAGCACGCTCACCACCCTCGCCGTCACCGAGGACCTCACCATGTTCGGCCGCGACACCTGGTGGCTGGTCCTGCTGAAGGCGGTCTTCTGCTTCGCGTTCCTGATGGTGATCGTCCTCATGTCGATCGTCTTCGAGCGCAAGGTCGTCGGCTGGATGCAGCTGCGCATCGGCCCCAACCGGCACGGTCCGTGGGGTCTGCTGCAGTCCCTCGCGGACGGCGTGAAGCTGATGCTGAAGGAGGACATCACCGTCAAGGGCGCGGCGAAGGCGGTGTACATCCTGGCGCCGATCGTCGCCACGGTGCCCGCCTTCATGGCCATCGCGGTGATCCCCTTCGGCCCCGCCGACAACGAGGTCTCGATCTTCGGCGAGCGCACCACGATGCAGCTGACCGACCTGCCGGTCGCGATGCTCTTCGTGCTGGCCACCGCGTCGATCGCGGCGTACGGCGTGGTGCTCGCCGGCTGGTCCTCCGGCTCGACCTACCCGCTGCTCGGCGGCGTCCGGGCGACAGCCCAGGTGATCTCGTACGAGGTCGCGATGGGCCTGTCCTTCGCCGCGGTCTTCATGTACTCCGGCTCCATGTCCACCTCGACGATCGTCGAGGCCCAGCAGGAGCGCTGGTTCGTCATCCTGCTGCCGGTCTCCTTCCTGATCTACCTGGTGGCCATGGTCGGCGAGGCGCACCGCGCGCCCTTCGACATGCCGGAGTCCGAGGGCGACCTGGTCGGCGGCTTCAACACCGAGTACTCGTCGATCAAGTTCGCGCTCTTCATGCTCAGCGAGTACGTCCACCTGGTGACCGTCTCCGCGATCGCCGTGACGCTCTTCCTCGGCGGCTGGCGCGCCCCGGCGCCGGTCAGCAGCGTCTGGGAGGGCGCCAACAGCGGCTGGTGGCCGATGCTCTGGTTCACCGTGAAGCTGCTCGCGCTGATCTTCTTCTTCGTCTGGATCCGCGCCGCCCTGCCGCGCGTGCGCTACGACCAGTTCATGAAGCTGGGCTGGAAGATCCTCATCCCGGTCTCCATGGTCTGGCTGATGCTCGTCGCCACGGTCCGCGCGCTGCGCAACGAGGACTACGACTTCCAGCAGATCGTGCTCTACGTCGGCGGCGGCGTCCTGGCCCTGCTCCTCCTCTCCTTCGTCGTGGACTTCTTCCGCGAGCAGGGCGAGAAGGAGAAGGCCGCGCAGGAGGCGTACGCGAAGAAGGACTTCGACCCGATGGCCGGCGGTTTCCCCGTACCCCCGCTGCCCGGCCAGACCCTGCCGCCCGTCCCGCGCCGCCCCTCGCGGCAGCGGGAGCTCGTGGGCGGTGCAGCACCCGAGACCACCGGAGAAGGCAAGGAGGACGACGGTGTCTGACGACAAGCCCAAGCGGCTGAACCCCGTCGCCGGCTTCGGCGTGACCTTCAAGGCCATGTTCAAGAAGCGGCTGACCGAGCAGTACCCGGAGTACAAGAAGCCCACCGCCCCGCGCTTCCACGGCCGCCACCAGCTCAACCGGCATCCGGACGGCCTGGAGAAGTGCATCGGCTGCGAGCTGTGCGCCTGGGCCTGCCCGGCCGACGCGATCTACGTCGAGGGCGCGGACAACACCGACGAGGAGCGCTACTCGCCGGGCGAGCGCTACGGCCGCGTCTACCAGATCAACTATCTGCGCTGCATCCTGTGCGGACTGTGCGTCGAGGCGTGCCCCACCCGGGCGCTGACCATGACCAACGAGTACGAACTCGCCGACTCCTCCCGCGAATCGCTCATCTACACCAAGGAGGAGCTGCTCGCGGGCCTGGAGGAGGGCATGGTCGACTCCCCGCACGCGATCTTCCCCGGGATGACCGAGAAGGACTACTACTCGGGTCTCGTCACCGAGGCCGCCCCGGGCACGGAGCGGCAGGTGGCGGTCAGCAAGGGCGAGCAGCCGACCGGTGAGGAGGCCGGGGTATGAACGCTCTTGCAGCCACCTACCAGACCTCGTCCGGCGAGGCCGCCCAGTTCTGGGTGCTGGCCGTGTTCGCCGTGGCCGGGGCGCTGGGCACGGTGTGGATGAAGCGCTCCGTGCACTCCGCGCTCTGCCTCGCCGGGACGATGGTGATCCTCGCCGTCTTCTACCTGGCGAACGGCGCGTACTTCCTGGGCGTCGTGCAGATCGTCGTCTACACCGGCGCGGTCATGATGCTCTTCCTCTTCGTGCTGATGCTCGTCGGCATCACCGCCGCCGACTCGCTGAAGGAGACCATCAAGGGCCAGCGGCTGATGGCCGTCGTCTGCGGGATCGGCTTCGGCGTCCTGCTGATGGCCGGGCTCGGCAACGCCTCCCTCACCCAGTTCAACGGGCTGAAGGAGGCCAACGCCGGCGGCAACGTCCAGGGCCTGGCCCAGCTGATCTTCACCAAGTACGTCTTCGCCTTCGAGCTCACCGGCGCCCTGCTGATCACCGCGGCCGTCGCCGGCATGGTGCTCACGCACAAGGAGCGCACCGAGCGAGCGCTCACCCAGCGCGAGCAGGCGGAGGCCCGGGTCAAGGACGGCACGCAGGTCACCCCGCTGCCGGCGCCCGGCGTCTACGCCCGGCACAACGCGGTCGACATTGCGGGCCTGCTGCCCGACGGCACCCCGTCGGAGCTCACCGTCATCCAGACCCTGCGCGACCGCGGCCAGGTCCGCGACGTCTCGGAGCAGGCGCTGAACGATCTGGCCGCGCTGGAGCAGCGCACCGCCGACTACCAGGGCAAGGAGGAGTCCGTGAGCACCCGCAAGCCCGGGAGCCCCCGTAACTCCGACAGCTCCCGGACGGAGGTGGACGCGAAGTGAACCCGGTCAACTATCTCTATCTGGCCGCCCTGCTCTTCACCATCGGCGCCGCCGGGGTGCTGATCCGGCGCAACGCGATCATCGTCTTCATGTGCATCGAGCTGATGCTGAACGCCTGCAACCTGACGCTGGTCACCTTCTCCCGGATGCACGGCAACCTCGACGGCCAGATCATCGCGTTCTTCACGATGGTCGTCGCCGCCGCCGAAGTCGTGGTCGGCCTGGCGATCATCGTCTCGCTCTACCGCTCCCGTCACTCGGCCTCGGTCGACGACGCCAGCCTGATGAAGCTGTAAGGGGTACGTACCAGTGGAGTCACTCATCGGATTGCTCGTCGCGGCGCCGCTGCTGGGTGCTGCCCTGCTGCTCTGCGGCGGGCGACGGCTGGACGGGATCGGGCATGTGCTCGGCACGGTCCTCGCGTTCGCGTCCTTCGGAATCGGTCTGGCGCTCTTCGCCGACATGCTCGGCAAGGACCCCGACGACCGGGGCCTGCACACCACGCTCTACAGCTGGATCCCGGTGGAGGGCTTCCAGGCGGACGTCGGCTTCCAGCTGGACCAGCTGTCGATGACGTTCGTGCTGCTGATCACCGGCGTCGGATCGCTGATCCACATGTACTCGATGGGGTACATGGAGCACGACGAGAAGCGGCGCCGCTTCTTCGGCTATCTGAACCTGTTCCTCGCGGCGATGCTGCTGCTCGTCCTCGCCGACAACTACCTGCTGCTGTACGTCGGCTGGGAGGGCGTGGGTCTCGCGTCGTACCTGCTGATCGGCTTCTGGCAGCACAAGCCCAGTGCGGCGACCGCGGCGAAGAAGGCGTTCATCGTCAACCGGGTCGGCGACGTCGGCCTGTCCATCGCCATCATGATCATGTTCACCACCTTCGGCACCTTCGCCTTCGGGCCGGTGCTGGGGGCGGCGGCGGACACCGGTGAGGGCAAGCTCACGGCCATCGGCCTGATGCTGCTGCTCGCCGCCTGCGGCAAGTCGGCCCAGGTGCCGCTGCAGTCCTGGCTCGGCGACGCGATGGAGGGCCCGACCCCGGTGTCGGCGCTCATCCACGCGGCGACGATGGTGACGGCGGGCGTGTACCTGATCGTGCGGTCGGGCGCCATCTTCAACGGGGCGCCGGATGCCCAGCTGGCGGTCGTCGTGGTCGGCGCGGTCACGCTGCTCTTCGGTGCGATCGTCGGTTGCGCGAAGGACGACATCAAGAAGGGCCTCGCGGGCTCGACGATGTCGCAGATCGGCTACATGATCCTGGCGGCCGGCCTCGGCCCGATCGGCTACGTCTTCGCGATCATGCACCTGGTCACGCACGGCTTCTTCAAGGCGGGCCTCTTCCTCGGCGCCGGTTCGGTCATGCACGGCATGAACGACGAGGTCGACATGCGGAAGTACGGCGGGCTGCGCAAGCACATGCCGATCACCTTCGTGACGTTCGGGCTCGGCTATCTGGCGATCATCGGCATGTTCCCGCTGTCCGGCTTCTTCTCCAAGGACGGGATCATCGAGGCCGCCTTCGCCAAGGGCGGCAACGAGGGTCTGATCCTCGGCGGGGTCACGCTGCTCGGCGCCGCGATCACCGCGTTCTACATGACGCGCATGATGATCATGACGTTCTTCGGCGAGAAGCGCTGGCAGCCGGACGCGGACGGCCACGAGCCGCACCCGCACGAGTCGCCCAAGTCCATGACGATCCCGATGATCCTGCTGGCCTTCGGGTCGGTCTTCGCGGGCGCGTTCTTCGCCCTCGGCGACCGGTTCCTGAAGTGGCTGGAGCCGGTGACCGCGCACGAGCACGGCGACCCGGCGTACAGCGCGGGCGTCATCTCCGCGGCGGCCCTCACCTGCATGGCGATCGGCGTCGCCGGGGCCTGGGCGATGTACGCCCGCCGTCCCGTGCCGGTCGTCGCCCCGCGCGGCTCGCTGCTCACCCGGGCGGCCCGGCGCGATCTGCTGCAGGACGACTTCAACCACGTCGTGCTGGTCAAGCCCGGCGAGTACCTCACCCGCGGCCTGGTCTACCTCGACCACTCGGTGGTCGACGGGGTCGTGAACGGCACCGCGGCGTCCGTGGGCGGGCTCTCCGGCCGGCTGCGCCGGATCCAGAACGGCTTCGCCCGCTCGTATGCGGTCTCGATGTTCGGCGGCGCGGCGGTGCTCATCGCCGCCACCCTGCTGATGAGGGCGGTCTGATATGTCTTTCCCCTTGCTGACGGCGACGGCCGCGGTCCCCGCCCTCGGGGCGATCGCCACGGCCGCCGTGCCCGCGGCCAAGCGCACCACCGCCAAGTGGCTGGCGCTGCTGGTGTCGGTGGCGACGCTGGTGCTGGCGATCGTGGTCGCGGTCCGGTTCGAGCCGGGCGGCGCGCGCTACCAGCTCACCGAGTCGCATGCCTGGATCAAGGACTTCGGGGTCCGTTACGAACTGGGCGTCGACGGCATCGGCGTCGCGCTGGTGCTGCTGACCGCGCTGCTGATCCCGTTCATCATCGCGGCCGGCTGGAACGACGCCGACCCCCTGGAGACCAACTCCTCGCGCTGGCGGCCCACCCAGGGCTTCTTCGCCCTGATCCTGGGCGTCGAGGCGATGGTGATCATCTCCTTCGAGGCCACCGACGTCTTCCTCTTCTACATCTTCTTCGAAGCCATGCTCATCCCGATGTACTTCCTCATCGGCGGCTTCGGCGACCGCGCCCACCAGCACGGCGAGGAGGAGGCGGCGCGGCAGCGCTCGTACGCGGCCGTGAAGTTCCTCCTCTACAACCTGGTCGGCGGCCTGATCATGCTGGCCGCGGTGATCGGCGTCTTCGTCGTCACCAGCGACCAGCTCGGCGCCGGCACCTTCTCCCTGCCGGAGATCCTCCAGGCCCGGGCGAACGGCGACCTGTCGATGAGCACCAGCACCGAACGCTGGCTGTTCCTCGGCTTCTTCTTCGCTTTCGCCGTCAAGGCCCCGCTGTGGCCGCTGCACACCTGGCTGCCCAACGCCATGGGCGAGTCGACGGCGCCGGTCGCCGTGCTGATCACCGCGGTGGTCGACAAGGTCGGCACCTTCGCGATGCTCCGCTACTGCCTCGGCCTCTTCCCGGAGGCCAGCGAGTGGGCCACGCCGGCGATCCTGGTGCTCGCGCTGATCAGCATCATCTACGGCGCGCTGCTGGCCGTCGGCCAGCGGGACATCAAGCGGCTGGTGGCGTACGCGTCGATCTCCCACTTCGGGTTCATCATCCTCGGCATCTTCGTGATGACCTCGCAGGGCCAGAGCGGTGCCACGCTGTACATGGTCAACCACGGGATCTCGACGGCCGCGCTGATGCTGGTGGCCGGGTTCCTGATCTCGCGGCGCGGGTCGCGGCTCATCGCCGACTACGGCGGGGTGCAGAAGGTGGCGCCGGTGCTCGCGGGCACGTTCCTGGTGGGCGGTCTGGCCACCCTGTCGCTGCCGGGACTGGCGCCGTTCGTCAGCGAGTTCCTGGTGCTGGTCGGGGCCTTCGCCCGCTATCCGGCCGTCGGGATCATCGCCACCCTCGGCATCATCCTGGCCGCGCTGTACGTCCTCGTCCTGTACCAGCGGACGATGACCGGCCCGGTGCGCGAGGGCGTCGAGAAGCTGCCCGACCTGAAGGTGCGCGAGCTGCTGGTGGTGGCCCCGCTGATCGCGCTGCTGATCGGCCTGGGCATCTACCCCAAGCCCCTCACCGACATCGTCAACCCCGCCGTGGAGCAGACGATGTCCGACGTACAGAAGAAGGACCCCGCGCCCGACCAGCCGGTCACGGACGCGGGCTGGTTCGACTACCAGCCGGCGCACGCCGAGAGTGCTGACGGAGGCCACGAGTGAGCACCATGAACTCTGTCCACAGCCTGTGGACGGTGGCGCAGGAGCCGGCGAAGTTCGAGGCGCCGCACATCGAGTACGGACAGCTGCTGCCCGTACTGATCGTGCTGGGCGTGGCGGTCGCGGGCGTGCTGGTCGAGGCGTTCCTGCCGCGCGGCAGCCGGTACGTGACGCAGACGGTGCTGGCCTTCGCGGGTCTGGCGGCCGCGTTCGGCTCGGTGATCTCGCTGGCCCTCGACGGGTACGCGACGAAGGACGCGGGTGTCATCGCGATGGGCGCCATCGCGATGGACGGGCCGGCGCTGTTCCTGCAGGGCACGATCCTGCTGGTGGCGGCGGTGGCGGTGTTCACCTTCGCCGAGCGGCGGCTGGACCCCCAGCAGCACGGGCGGCACGTGGACTCGTTCGCCGCGCAGGGCTCGGCGGTGCCGGGCGGCGAGGCCGAACAGGCCGCGGTCAAGGCGGGCTTCACGACCACCGAGGTCTACCCGCTGGCGATGTTCGCCGTCTCCGGCATGCTGATCTTCCCGGCCGCGAACGACCTGCTGACGCTGTTCGTGGCGCTGGAGGTCTTCTCCCTGCCGCTGTACCTGCTGTGCGCCCTGGCCCGCCGCAAGCGGCTCATGTCGCAGGAGGCCGCGGTCAAGTACTTCCTGCTCGGGGCGTTCTCCTCCGCCTTCCTGCTGTTCGGCATCGCCCTGCTGTACGGGTACGCGGGGACGGTCACGTACTCCGGGATCGCCGAGGTCGTCGAGGGCACCAAGCAGAACGTGGACCCGGCCCTCGCCGGGACGATGGGCAACGACGCGCTGCTGCTCATCGGCGGGGCGATGATCCTTGTGGGTCTGCTCTTCAAGGTCGGCGCGGTGCCGTTCCACATGTGGACGCCCGACGTCTACCAGGGCGCCCCGACGCCGGTGACGGGCTTCATGGCCGCCGCCACGAAGGTCGCCGCGTTCGGCGCGCTGCTGCGGCTGCTCTACGTCGTACTGCCGGGCCTGCGCTGGGACTGGCGGCCGGTGATGTGGGGCGTCGCGATCGCGACGATGGTGATCGGCGCGATCCTCGCCGTGACCCAGACGGACGTGAAGCGGCTGCTGGCGTACTCCTCGATCGCGCACGCGGGCTTCATCCTCGCGGGTGTCACCGCGGCGACGCCCGACGGCGTCTCGTCGGTCCTCTTCTACCTGGGTGCCTACTCCTTCGTCACGCTCGGCGCGTTCGCCGTGGTGACGCTGGTGCGGGACGCGGGCGGCGAGGCGACGCACCTGTCGAAGTGGGCGGGTCTGGGCCGGCGTTCGCCGCTGGTGGCGGCGGTCTTCGCGGTGTTCCTGCTGGCCTTCGCCGGTATCCCGCTGACGTCCGGGTTCTCCGGCAAGTTCGCGGTGTTCAAGGCCGCGGCGGAGGGCGGGGCGGTGCCGCTGGTGGTGATCGGTGTGATCTCCTCGGCGATCGCCGCGTTCTTCTACATCCGGGTGATCGTGCTGATGTTCTTCAGCGAACCGAAGGCCGACGGCCCGTCGGTGGCGGTCCCGTCGGCCCTGACGACGACGGCGATCGCGATCGGCGTGGCCGTCACCCTGGTCCTGGGCCTCGCCCCCCAGTACTTCCTGGACCTGGCATCCGACGCGGGCGTGTTCGTGCGCTGAGCGGCGGGACGACGAAGGCCCCCGGGGGTGCCCCGGGGGCCTTCGTCGTACTCAGAACCAGGGCGGATCCGCCGGCCGGCCGAACGCGCCGTCCAGGCAGCCGTCCCGCCACTCGGACACCCTGCCGGGGAAGTCCATGCCCTCCGAGCACAGGGCATCGGCGGCGGATCCGGGATCGCCGTCTCCCCGGACCTGTACGGCGACGCCCAGGCCGCGCCGGTAGCCGTCCTCGTACTGCCGCCGCGCCGAGTTCGGGCCGGCCACCGTCGACCAGATCATCCAGGCGAGGCCCGACAGCCCGACGAGGAGCGCTACGGCACAGCCCACCCAGCCGCGCATCACACGGCCGGCGTGATCCGCCCCGCGACCTCCCCGAGGCCGATGCGCGTGCCGTCCGGGCCCGGGGCCCAGGCGGTGAGGACGACCTCGTCGCCGTCCGCCAGGAAGGGGCCCTTGCCCTGGGTGAGCTCCAGCAGGCAGCCCAGCTGGTCCGGCTCGGGGCCGGAGACCGTGCCGGAGGCGTAGAGGTCGCCCGTGCGCAGCGAGGCGCCGTTGACCGTCATATGGGCCAGCTGCTGGGCGGCCGTCCAGTACATGGCGGAGAACGGCGGGTTCGACACCGCCTCGCCGTTGATCCGGACCTCGATGCGCAGGTCCAGCCCGTCCGGCTCGTCCGCCGAGTCGTCGAGGTAGGGCAGCAGCTCGTGGGTACGGGCCGGGGGCGCCGTACGCGCCGCCTCGAGGGCGTCCAGCGGGGTGACCCAGGCGGAGACGGAGGTGGCGAAGGACTTGCCGAGGAACGGGCCCAGCGGGACGTACTCCCAGGCCTGCAGGTCGCGCGCCGACCAGTCGTTGAGCAGGCACACCCCGAAGACGTGCTCGCGGAAGTCGCCGCGCGCCACCGGCGTACCCGTCGGGGAGGGCGTACCGACGACGAAGGCGACCTCCGCCTCGATGTCCAGCCGCACCGAGGGCCCGAAGACCGGCACCGGATCCGCCGGCGTCTTGCGCTGGCCGGACGGCCGGACGACCGGGGTCCCGGAGACGACGATCGTTCCGGAGCGGCCGTGGTACCCGATCGGGAGGTGCTTCCAGTTCGGGGTGAGCGGATCGGGCGAGTCGGGCCGGAAGATGCGCCCCACGTTGGAGGCGTGGTGCTCGCTGGCGTAGAAGTCGACGTAGTCCGCGACCTCGAAGGGCAGCCGCATCGTCACGTCGTCGAGGGGGCGCAGCAGCGGCTCCACGGCGGCCCGGTGGGCCGGCTCGGTCAGCCACGCGCGCAGCTCGGCCCGTACCGCCTGCCAGACGGTGCGCCCGGCGGCCATGAGCGGGTTGAGGGTGGGCGCCGCGAGCAGCTCGGCGTGGTCCGAGGAGAGCGCGGCGGCCGCGGCGCCGGCGTCCAGCACGTGGTCGCCGTGGCGTACGCCGATCCGCGGGGTGCTGTCCTCCGCGGTGGTGAAGACGCCGTACGGGAGGTTCTGCGGGCCGAAGGGGTGGCCTTCGGCGAGGTCGAGCGGGCTCTGCTCGGGCATGTCCGTTCCTCGGTGTCCCTGGTCGGTGGTGGGCTGCCCGCTCACATTACGTTCAGCGGGCACCCGTAGGGGAAGCCGCCCACTGTGATCGTTACGTGACCGGATACGCTGCGAACGTGGTGCAAGGTGGTGCCTGGCGACACATCGACATTCCACTGCGTTGTCCGTACAGACAGTCCAATCCGCATTCCGACGCGCTTCGCGTGAGCGTCTGCAGACAGGAGGAGCCCTCGTGACCGTGGTCGCACCCTTCGGGCTCAGCGTTCGGGACGAGGCTCTCGAGGCCGACGTCCAGGCCGGGTTGGCGGCCGTCGAGGAGGGGCTCCTCGAGGCGACGAAGAGCGACGTGCCGTTCATCACCGGGGCCGCGCAGCACCTCGTACGGGCCGGCGGGAAGCGCTTCCGTCCGCTGCTGGTGATGCTCGCCGCGCAGTTCGGTGACCCGCACGCGCCCGGCGTCGTCCCGTCCGCCGTGGTGGTGGAGCTGACCCATATGGCGACGCTGTACCACGACGACGTGATGGACGAGGCCGACATGCGGCGGGGCGTGCCCTCCGCGAACACCCGCTGGGACAACTCGGTGGCCGTCCTCACGGGCGACTTCCTCTTCTCGCGGGCCTCCAACATACTGGCCGACCTGGGACCCGAGGCCGTGCGGATCCAGGCCCAGGCGTTCGAGCGCCTGGTCACCGGCCAGATCCTGGAGACGGCCGGCCCGCAGGCGGGCCGCGACCCCATCGACCACTACCTCGAGGTCCTCTCCGGCAAGACCGGCTCGCTGATCGCCGTCGCCGGCCGCTTCGGCGCGCTGCTGTCGGGCGCCTCGGACTCCGTGATCGACGTGCTCACGCAGTACGGCGAGCGGATCGGCATGGCCTTCCAGCTCGCCGACGACGTACTGGACATCGCCTCCGACTCCCACGAGTCCGGCAAGACCCCGGGTACGGACCTGCGCGAGGGCATCCCCACGCTGCCCGTGCTCCATCTGCGGGCCGCGGCGGCGCGCGACGGCCTGCCCGCGGACCTGGAGCTGTGCGCGCTGCTGGACGGCGACCTCACGGACGACGCCCGGCACGCGGAGGCCCTGGCCCGGCTGCGCGAGCACCCGGCGCTCGACCAGGCCCGGCGGGACACCATCCGCTACGCCGAGGAGGCGCGGTCGATGCTCTCCGCCCTGCCGCAGAGCGCGGCGCGCGCGGCGCTGGAGGGGCTGTGCGAGGCGGTCGTCCAGCGCACGGGCTGATGGTGTGTTCGGGCGCCTGCCCCTAGGGGTCCGTACCCCCGTGGTAGCCCACCCTCTCCTCCGCGCGGCGTAGCGCCTTCGGGCCCCGAGGCTGACGACCGCGGGGCGCGGATTTGGTGTGATGGAGTCCGGCCTGGGGGCCACCTTACGCACATCGGGTGACAATGAACCCGAGGGTGGACGAGTGCCGGACCGCACACTACGGAGGTAGGACGACATGGCACAGATCCGACCGGAACAGCCCGTCGACGTGGAGCCGCCGGAGCGTCCCCGCAAGGCGCTGCGGTACGGCGTACCGCTGGGCATCGCGGGTGTCACCGCGCTCACGATCGGGCTCGTGCCGGCGCTGGCGCAGACCGGTGACGGCCTGGACGACATCTCCGCCGAGGATCTGATCACCAAGGTCCTGGAGTCCGACGTGGAGACGGTCCAGGGCACGGTGAAGGTGCAGACGGACCTCGGGCTGCCCGCCCTGCCGGCGGGCCTGGGCGGCGACAAGGGTTCGAGCGCCGACCCGACGGAGAACCTGACCTCGCTGCTGTCCGGCGAGAGCAAGCTGCAGGTGGCGGCGGACGGCCCCGACAAGCAGAAGGTCACCCTGGTCGGCAAGGGCGGCAAGGACTACACCGTGCTGCACAGCGGCGACGACCTGTGGGCGTACGGCGCCGGGTCCGACGAGGTGTTCCACGGCACGGGCGTGGACGCGGCCGCCGCCGACGCCGAGAAGAAGGACGGCGGCGAGCACGGGCTGCCGGACGACCTGGCGGACCTCAGCCCGCGCGAGCTGGCCCAGGAGGCGCTGGAGCGGACCGCGGACACCTCGTCCGTGACGGTCGCCGGTACGACGAGCGTCGCCGGCCAGGACGCGTACCAGCTGAGGATCGCGCCCAAGCAGGACGCGTCGACGGTCAAGGACATCCGGATCGCCGTCGCCGAGACCGGCGTACCGCTGAAGTTCACGCTGACCACGGACGACAACACCAAGGTCCTCGATGTGGGCTTCACGCAGGTGGACTTCGCCAAGCCCGACGCGGGCACCTTCGCCTACAAGCCGCCGGCGGGCGCGCAGGTCACCGAGAAGGACCTGGGCGAGCGCGAGGCGGCGCCCGACAAGGGCCAGGCGCCAGCGTGGGCGAAGGACGTCGAGACGCACGGCTCCGGCTGGACGACGGTCGGCGAGATCTCCCTGCCGGCCGGAGCGCTGGACGAGGACGGCGCGGGCATGATGCTGGACACCTTCACCGAGAAGGCCGACGGCGGGCGGCTGTTCTCGACGCCTCTGGTGAACGCACTGGTCACGGACGACGGGAAGGTCTTCTTCGGGGCCGTGGACGCGGACGAGCTGAGCAAGGTGGCGGCGGAGAACTGACGGTCGCGGTATGCGTGTGGAACGGGCCGTCCTCTTGCGGGGCGGCCCGTTTCGTACGGGCCGTCCCCTCGGCGGGGCGGCCCGTTTCGTACGTCCCTACCTCACCAGTTCCAGCAGGAACTCGTCCGTGACCTTCCCGCGGCCGGCGGCGTAGCCGGAGTCCTCGCCGACGACCACGAAGCCCAGCTTCTCCAGCACCCGCAGGGAGCCCACGTTGTCCGTGGCGGCGCGGGCGTACAGCGGGCGCTCGGGGATCAGGTGGAGAAACTCGGTGAGCGCCTGGGTGGCCAGGCCCTTGCCCCAGTACTCGCGGGCCAGCCAGTACGTGATCTCGCGCCGGCCGTCGGCCTCGTAGGCGCCGACCCAGCCGATGACGTCGCCGGTGAAGACGATGGTGCGGTTGACGACCGTGTCGTCGTCGAGGAGCCGGGCCCAGTGGGCGTCGAACGCTTCGCGGTCGCCGGGGTTCTCCGCGGTGAAGGCGGCCATGCGTACGGCCTCGGGGTCCTTCTGGTACTCGAAGAACGCGGGCAGGTCGGCTTCGTCGACGTCACGCAGCATTCGGGCTCCCTTCGGCTGTCCTCCCAGTGTGGTCGAGACGGGCTGCGGGCGCGCTCCGTTTCCCGAAGTGCTGCGGTGACGGATGGCGCCGGATGGCGTCTGGTGGTGCCATTGTGGCGCCTGGGTGGTGTCATTTGGCGCCCTGTCTCTTTCGGGGGTGGATCTGTGAGTGCCGTGTGAACTGCGGAAGCATGGGATGGTGTCGCATTGGCTTGCGGTGGCGCCAAAGTGGTGCCATGATGGCGTCATGGACCTCACGCCGTACGTCAACAACCTCCGTCACGAGCTGGCCGTCGCCGCCGAGGCCGGCGGTGAGGACGCGCGTGTCCTCGCCGAGCGGCTGACCGCGCCGCTGGAGTCGGCGACGCGCCTGGCACTGCTCGGGGTCCTGTCGGACGCGATGGGTGAGATCACCCGTGAGCTGGCGCCGGGGTCCGTGGACGTCCGGCTGCGCGGACTGGACCCGCAGTTCGTGGTGAGCATGCCGCCCGGCGACTACGAGCACCGGGGACCCGGAGGCGTCAGCCCCGAGCAGCCCGCCCCGCCAGCGCCGCTGCCCCCGCTGCCGCCGGAGGGCGACGAGGGAGCCGCGGCGCGGATCAACCTGCGGCTGCCGGCGCACCTGAAGCAGCGGGCTGAGGAGGCCGCGGCCCGGGACGGGCTGTCGCTCAACGCCTGGCTGGTACGGGCGGTCGGCGCCGCGGTCGACCCCGAGGCCGGCGTCCGGTACGAACCGCCCGCCGCCCACCGGGGGCACCACCGGGGCCAGAGCTACACCGGCTGGGTCGGCTAGCGCCCACCCGCGACACCGCGACACCGCGACACCGCACGGCCGCACCACCATCCACCACCTCCCGCCGACACCGGGAGGCCCCACGAGCCACGAGGACGGGACAGCCATGCCTACTTTCGACACCCCGCGGCCCATCGACGTCACCGTCGACATCGAGATGGGCCTCGTCCGCTTCACCGCCGCCGACACCGCCGAGACCGTGGTCGAGGTGCTGCCCGGCAGCGACTCCGCCGAGCGCGACGTGAAGGCCGCCCGGGAGACCCGCGTGGACTTCTCCGGCGGTCGGCTCGAGGTCCGTACGCCCAAGTCCCGGGTCGTCTTCGGCCGTCCGGGCTCGGTCACCGTCCACATCACCGTGCCCGCCGGATCCCGGCTGACCGGCACGGCGGCGATCAGCGACTTCGTCGGCGAGGGTCCGTTCGGCGACTGCCGGCTGAAGACCGCCGCGGGCAAGATCCGTCTCGAAACCGTCGGTGCGGCCCGGCTCACCACCCAGCTCGGCGACATCACCGTCGGCGACATGGCCGGGGACGCCGACGTCTCCTCCAGCACGGGGGAGATCCAGATCGGCAGCATCGACGGCGCGGCCGTCGTGCAGAACTCCAACGGCGCCGTCCGGATCGGGGTCTGCACCGGAAGCCTCGAGGTGAAGGCCCCCAACGGCCGGACGACCGTCGGCCTCGCGGAGTCCTCCGTGAAGTGGAAGGCGTCCGCGGGGAGCCTGGTGCTGGAGGAGGTCGTGCGTGGCACTTTCGACCTCGAGACCCGGGCCGGCGACATCGAGATCGGCATCCGTGAGGGCACAGCCGCCTGGCTGGACGCCAAGTCGCAGGTGGGTGGCGTGCACAACGCCCTGCCCGCCTCCGAGGGGCCGAAGGGCTCCGCCGAGACCGCCGACATCAAGGCCCGGACCGCCATCGGCAGCATCACCGTCCGCCGTCCGTGAGACCGGCCGCGTCGAAGGAGCCCGCCATGACGACGGCACCCCCGGCCATCAGCGCCCTCGGACTGCGCAAGTCCTACGGCGGGAAGACGGTCCTGGACGGGATCGACCTGCGTGTCCCGCAGGGCACGGTGTTCGCCCTGCTCGGCCCGAACGGCGCCGGCAAGACCACCACGGTGCAGATCCTCTCCACGCTGATCCCCGCCGACGGCGGCCAGGCGCAGGTCGCCGGGCACCAACTGGCCGGCGGGACCGGTGATCTCGACCCGGTCCGCCGGGCGATCGGCGTGACCGGCCAGTTCTCCGCCGTGGACAACCTCCTCACCGGCGAGGAGAACCTGCTGCTGATGGCCGACCTGCACCACCTCGGCCGCCGGGCGGGCCGCAGCCGCGCCGCCTCACTGCTGCGGACCTTCGAGCTGGAGGACGCCGCGCACACGGTGGCCGCGGAGTACTCCGGCGGCATGCGGCGCCGGCTCGACCTGGCGATGACGCTGGTGGGCCGGCCCAGGATCATCTTCCTCGACGAGCCCACCACCGGCCTCGACCCCCGCAGCCGCCGCACCATGTGGGAGCTGATCCGCGGCCTGGTCACCGGGGACGGCGTCACGGTCTTCCTCACCACCCAGTACCTGGAGGAGGCGGACCGGCTCGCCGACCGGATCGCCGTCCTGGACGGCGGCCGGATCGTCGCCGAGGGCACCCCGGAGGAGCTGAAGCGGCGTATCCCCGGCGGACACGTCCGGCTCGGTTTCGCGGACGGGCACCGACTGGCCGCGGCCGCCGCGGCGCTCGGCGTCCCCGGTCCACGCGACGACTCGCTCAGCCTGCGCGTCCCCAGCGACGGCAGCATCCCCGCCCTGCGCGCGCTGCTCGACCGGCTGGACGACGCGGCGGTGGAGGCGGAGCGGCTGACGGTGCACACCCCCGACCTGGACGACGTGTTCCTCACCCTCACCGGCGCCGGCCGGTCCCGTACCGGGGAGGTCCCGCGATGAGTTCGCTGTCCTACGCCGCCCGCGACTCGCTGACGATGCTGCGGCGCAACGTCAAACACGCCCGCCGCTACCCGTCGATGACCGTCGGCGTGCTGATGATGCCGGTCGTCATGCTGCTGCTCTTCGTCTACGTCTTCGGCGGCGCGATGAGCGCGGGCATCGGCCGCGGCGCGTACGTCGACTACGTCGCCCCCGGCATCCTGCTCATCGCGGCGGCCTCGGCGGCGCTGACGGCGTCGGTGTCCGTGGCCACCGACATGACCGAGGGCATCATCAACCGCTTCCGCACGATGGCGATATCCCGGGCCTCGGTGATGACCGGTCATGTCGCGGGCTGTGTCCTGCTCACGCTCGCCAGCCTGGTGCTGGTGACGGGCCTCGCCGTGGCGGTGGGCTTCCGCCCCGACGCCTCGCCGGTGGAGTGGCTGGCGGCCGTGGGCGTCCTGGCCCTCATCACGCTGGCCCTGTCATGGCTGGGCGCCGCGATGGGCATGACCGCCAAGACAGTGGAGGCGGCCAGTAACTCCCCGATGCCGCTGCAGTTCCTGCCGATGCTGGGCAGCGCCTTCGTCCCGACGGACACGATGCCCACGGGCGCCCGGCTGTTCGCCGAGTACCAGCCGTTCACCCCGGTCAACGAGACCCTGCGGGGCCTGCTCACCGGGTCGGAGATAGGCGGCGCCGGGTGGACGGCCCTGGGCTGGGGCGTGGGGCTGTCGGTCGTGGGCTATCTCCGGGCCCGGTCGGTGTTCCGGCGGGGGTGAGGGCCCTGAGGGCCGCTCGAACCCCGCCGGAGGTGCTCAGCGGCCGCGCAGGCGCACCAGCGTCGCCTCGCCCGGCGCCAGGTCGACGTCGAAGCGGCGGACCGTGCCCGAGGGGCGGTACGTGCTCGTCGCGGGGTCGAAGACCTCGACCGCCGAGACGACCGCCGGGTCGACGGTCACCGTGGCCGCGGCGCGGGCGTTGTGCCAGCGGTTGGCGACCAGCGCCCAGCGGTCCGTGACCGCCGCGTCGCGGCTGCGGAACGTGCCGATGACCACCGGCTGCCCGGAGACGGCGACCAGGCCGCCGCCCGGGGTGAAGCCGACCGTTCCGGCGGGCAGCACCGGCTCGTTGGCGTGCACGACCGTGTCGGGCAGGAGGGGCTTCAGCTCGCGGCCCACCTGGCGCAGCCAGGTGGTGTTGATGGTGCGGGCCGCGTCGTAGCGCTCGGTCCGCTCGCCCTCCACGGTGATCAGCGCGGGCCCGAAGCCCTCGCCGCGGGCGGCCTCGGGGGTCCAGTACGTGAAGTACTGGATGCCCTTGGCGCCGTACGCCAGGCTGATGTTGATCTGCCAGAGCAGTTCGGCGGCGGTCGGGGTGCGGTGGTTGTCGTACGACAGCGTCTGGATGAAGATCCAGGCCGGCAGGTCGGCGCTGAGGGCCGCCTTGCGGACGAGGGACCAGTTGAGGAAGTAGTTGGCGTCCTCGCGGCCGTCCGACAGCAGCGGATAGCGGTCGAAGGAGACCAGCGACGGCTTCACGACGTCCACGAACTGCTGGTAGTACGTCGTGCTGGTGGACGGGAAGAGGTTGATGTACGGCAGCAGCTTCGGCGTACGGGCGCGGGCGATCTCCAGGGCCCGGGCGAGCGTGGCGAACCAGCCGGCGCCCGGCTCGTCGTAGAAGTTGAAACCGGCCAGCGAGGAGTACGGGCCGTAGGCGTCGGCGGCCCGCTTGTACAGGGCGTCGGCCTCGGCGGGGGTGACGGAGAGGCTGACGGCCGGGTTGTCCGAGATGGAGAACCAGCGGGACATGTTGCGGACCTGGATGTCGTCGGAGATCAGCAGCTTCAGACCGGTGTCGCGGGCGATGCGCAGCTGGTGCTGGAAGATGTTGCCGTCGCCGGCGTAGTTGCCGGAGATGATGAAGTCGAAGCCCGCGTCGGCCACCTCGGCGTAGCGCTCGTGCGTGCTGGCGAAGGGGTGCGGGGGCCAGAAGATCCCGATGGGGAAGTCCGGCCCGCCGGTCAGCGGCAGCTCGGCGGGGGAGGGGATCGCGACCGCCTCGGCCTGCGTCTGCGCGGCGGCCGGGGCCGCCGAGGCCGGGGAGCCGGCCGCGAGGGGCAGGGCGGTGGCCGCTGCCGCCGCGCCGGCGGCGCCGATCAGGTCGCGGCGGCTGACCTGGAGGGAGCGGTGCGGGCTGGCGCCGGTGTGCTGTGCCGGGACGTGCATGGAGGCGACTCCTGTCGTGTCGGGGCGAGCAGTTGCGGTACGGGGTGGTGCGGTGTCGGCGTCTGTGGGGGCTCAGGTGGTGGGGGACTCAGGCCCCGCTGCCCGGGGCGTAGCGATGGGGCTCCACCGAGCGGCGGGTGGCCTCCAGGGCCTGTTCCGTACGGAGCCGGTCCTGCTGGGCCACGCCGATGTAGAGGCAGTCGAGCACGATCATCTGGGCGTGCCGGGCGGCGACCCCGCCCGCCCGGTACGTGGTCTCGCGGGCGGTCGTCACCAGCGTCAGACCGGCGGCCTTCGCGAGGCTGGAGCGGGGGAAGTTGGTGACGGCGATGGTGACGGCGCCGTTGCGGCGGGCCTCGCGTACCGGCTCGATGACCTCCTTCGTCTCGCCGGAGTGCGAGATGGCCAGCGCCACGTCCCCCTCGCCCAGCAGTACGGCGCTGGGCAGCGCCTCGTGGATGTCGTTCCAGACGAAGGCGGGCCGTCCGATGCGGTGCAGCCGCAGATGCAGGTCCAGGGCCACGGAGCGGCTGCCGCTCACGGCGTAGATGTCGGTCCGGCGGGCCGCCGCCATCGCCTCGACGGCGGCGCGCAGCGCGTCCATGTCGAGCTGGGCGGCGGTCTCCTCGATGACCCGGCGGTCGGCCCGTACGACCCAGTCCAGCACGGTCTGCAGATCGTCGTCCGGCGACAGGTCCTCGCCGAGGTCCGCCCAGCCGGCCCGCCCGGCGCGCCCGCTCTCCGCGGCGAGCGCGAGCCGCAGCTCGGCGTAACCGGGCAGGTCCAGGGCGCGGCAGAAACGGGTGACGGTGGTGCGGGAGGTGCCGCTGCGGGCGGCGACGTCGGTGATCGTGGACGCGGCCACGCCCGCGGGATCGGCGACCACGAGCTCCGCGAGCGCCCGCTCGGCGGGCGTCAGCGTCGGCAGCAGCCCCTGGATCCGGGCGAGGATCCCCGCCCGGTTGTGAATAATTCCCGTACTCGCGTCCACGATCGGTAATCGTGCCCATCGAGGGGCGGGTGCGTCAACGCCCTTGCAAAACAAGATTCTTGGACCTTCGGCGCGACTCGCCTTGACGGACGGGAACTGCTGTTCAGGGCCGACGCGGACCGTCACCGGCCGCCGCGGCGGCGCCGCGCCGCCTCGCGTCAGACGAAGAGCGGGCTGACGGGGTGGCCGGCTTCTGCCGCGGCCTGGCACAGCTTGGGGATGTGCGAGCGATCCGAAGTGACCAGTCGCACCGGCTGCGTGCACAGCCCCGCTGTCGCGACGACCAGGGCGTCCACCAGGCAGTCGCGCCCCGACAGGTCCGTGGCGTCCAGCAGGCCGGCGGCGAGGTCTATGACGTCGTCCGTGGCGGGTCTGACGTCGATACGGGAGAGGAGGAACGCCAGGCGCTTCGCGGCTTCCCCGGCCCGGCGGACTTCAAGCGGGGTGACCGAACTGATCGCGACGCGGGCGTTCTCCTCCGCGGCCTTGGCGATCAGCGCCTTCAGGCGCCCGTCGCCGTCCACGTGGAGCGACAGCCCCGGGGCGTCGAGAGCAAGCGTTCCGCCGGACCGGGGCTCGGCCCTCACGCGCTTGCTGACCACGCGCCCTCCGCCCACCGACGGTCCTCGTCGGAGACCGGCCCGCGCCGCTGGTCCTCCTCGACGACCTCCCTGAGTTTCGCCAGGGCGAGCCAGTGCTCGAGCGCCTCGGAGACAACCGAGGAGAAGCCGGACTTCCCGGTGCGCTCCTCGACTTCACGGATCAACGACTGGGGCAGCGACACGGACCGCTTGGCAGCCCGTTCGGGTACGCGTGCAGTGTCCATGAAGAAAATCTACTACCGCCGGTAGGAAAGTTCGCCGGAGAGGCTCTGCCTCCGCCCTCCCGTCGCCACCCATACGCTCAGGCGCGGTCCAGCGCCGGTCGTGTCTCGTCGGGTGCTGGCTGGCCGGCGGCCCGCGCCCGCGCGGCCGCGCGCAGCGCCGCGCGGCCCCTGCGGGCCGTGCGCAGGGCGTCCCAGGTGAGGACCGAGAGTGCCGCCCAGACCAGGGCGAAGCCCGCCCAGCGCTCCGGGGGCATCGACTCGTGGAAGTAGAACAGGCCGAGCAGGAACTGCAGCGTCGGCGCGATGTACTGCATCATCCCGATCGTCGACAGCGGCAGCCGCACCGCCGACGCCCCGAAGCAGATCAGCGGCACCGCCGTCACCACGCCGCACGACGCCAGCAGCAGCGCGTGGCCCACGCCCTCGGTGCCGAAGGTCGCCTCGCCGCGGCCCCCGAGGTAGACCAGGAACCCCAGCGCCGGCAGGAACTGCATCGCGGTCTCCGCCGCGAAGCCCTCCACGCCCTCCAACCCGATGTGCTTCTTGACCAGGCCGTACGTCCCGAAGGAGAACGCGAGCGTGAGGGCGACCCAGGGCAGCCGGCCGTAGCCGACCGTCAGCACGACGACCGCCACCGCGCCGATCCCCACCGCCGTCCACTGCAGCCGCCGCAGCCGCTCACGCAGCAGGACGACGCCGAAGGCGATGCTCACCAGCGGGTTGATGAAGTAGCCGAGGGCCGCCTCGACCACCCGGCCGGAGTTCACCGCCCAGATGTAGACGCCCCAGTTGACCGTGATGATCGCCGCCGCGGCCGCCACGAGCGCGAGCCGGCGCGGCTGCCGCAGCAGCGGCCCGATCCACGACCAGCGGCGGACCGCCAGCAGGATCAGCAGGCACGCGGGCAGCGACCACACCATCCGGTGGGCCAGGATCTCCGTCGCGCCCGCGGGCTTCAGCAGCGGCCAGAAGAGCGGGACGATGCCCCAGGAGCCGTACGCGGCGAGGCCGTAGAGCAGTCCGAGGCGCGTCTGTTGTGCGGACGACTGCACGGCAGCCCCTTTCCGTCCCGCTGAGGTTCTCGCTGGAGTTCCCGCTCAGGCCCCCGTCGGGGTCCCCGCCGAGCCGGCGGTGAGCCTCTCGACGGTAGCGGGCGGAAGAGGGTGCTGTCATGCCCGTCTCGGATTATGGCTCCTTACACAGCCCGCAGCGCGGCGGCGACCGCCTCGGCGATCGGCGTCGTCGGCCGCCCCGTCAGCCGTGCCAGATCACCGCTCGTACCGGCCAGCAGACCCCGGCCGATCGCGGCGTCCGCGTCCACCAGCGCACCGGCGTACCCCTCGGGCAGCCCGGCGCCCAGCAGGATCTTCTGCAGCTCCGCCGGCGGCACCTCGGCGTAACGGATCTCACGTCCCGTCTGCCGTCCCACCTCCGCCGCGTACTCGGCGAAGCTCCACGCCACGTCCCCGCTCAGCTCGTACGCCCGGCCCTCGTGCCCCTCGCCGCTGAGCACGGCCGCGGCCGCCGCCGCGTAGTCCGCCCGCGCCGCGGAGGCCACCCGGCCCTGGCCCGCGCTCGCGACGACCGCCCCGTGCTCCAGGACGGGGGCCAGGTTGCCGGTGTAGTTCTCGTGGTACCAGCCGTTGCGCAGGAAGGTGTACGGCAGCCCCGAGTCCAGGATCGCCTGCTCGGTGACCTTGTGGTCGGCGGCCAGGGCGAAGTCCGCCTCCGGCCCGCCGAGGACGCCCGTGTATGCGAGGAGGGAGACGCCCGCGGCGCGGGCCGCGTCGATGACCGCCCGGTGCTGGGCGACGCGCCGGCCCGGGTCGGAGCCGGATATCAGCAGCACCCGCTCACCGGGGCGGAAGGCGCCGGCCAGGCTCGCCGGGTCGTCGTAGTCGGCGACGCGGATCTGTACGCCGAGGGCGGCCAGGTCGGCGGCCTTCTCCTTGTTCCGTACGACGGCCGCGATCTCCGCGGCGGGGGTGGTGGTCAGCAGGCTGTCGATGACGAGACGGCCGAGGTGGCCGGTCGCTCCGGTGATGGCAATCATGAAACCCACCGTAAGCTGCACACTCACTGTCGGAAAGTACCCACTTTGAAGTAAGGTACTGGCATGAGCGTTAGTCTCCCACCCGATGTGAACCAGGCCATGTGCCCGTCCCGCGGCGTACTGGAGCACGTCACCAGCCGCTGGGGCGTGCTGATCCTCGCCGCGCTGCTGGACCGTACGCCGCTGCGCTTCAGCGAGCTGCGCCGCACGGTCGAGGGCGTCAGCGAGAAGATGCTCGCGCAGACCCTGCAGACCCTGGAGCGCGACGGCTTCGTGCACCGCGAGGCCCGGCCGGTGATCCCGCCGCACGTCGAGTACTCGCTGACCCCGCTCGGCCGGGAGGCCGCCGAGCAGGTGTGGGGGCTCGCGCGCTGGACTGAGCGGCACATGGAGCAGGTGCTCGGCGCCCGCGAGCGCTACGACGAGGCCCGAGGCTGAGCCGCGGCCCCCGTGTCTGGGACGATCACCCGGTGGACTATCCGCACGACCAGCGCCCCGGCGCCCCCGTCCGGGCCGGCATCCCCGAGCACGGCCGGATCCCCAAGTACTACGCCGTGAAGGCGGAGATCGCCGCGCTCCTCGACGAACTCGGCGAGGGCGGGCTGCTGCCCACGGAGCGCGACCTCGCCGAGCAGTACGCCGTGGCCCGCGAGACGGTGCGCCAGGCGCTGCGCGAGCTGCTGCTGGAGGGCCGGCTGCGGCGGCAGGGCCGCGGCACGGTCGTCGCCGGGCCGAAGCTCGAACAGCCCCTGTCGCTGGCCAGTTACACCGAGGGCGTACGCCGTCAGGGCCGCCGCCCCGGCCGCACGCTCGTCACGCTCGACCGCTTCCCGTGCCCGGCCCCGCTCGCGGCGGAGCTGGGCGCCTCGCGCGGCGAGCAGGTGTGGCATCTGGAGCGCGTGCTGCTCGCCGACGACGAGCGGATGGGGCTGGAGAGCACCTACGTCCCGGTGGCCCGGGTCCCGCGCCTGGACACGGAGTTCGAGCCGGACTCCTCCTTCTACGCGTACCTCCGCGAGCGCCTCGGCATCGCCTTCGGGGACGCGGACGAACGCCTGGAGACGGTGCTGGCCACCCCCCGCGAAGCCCTCCTGATCGGTACGCCGCCGGCGCTGCCGATGCTCCTGATCCACCGGCTGTCCCGCGACACGGAGGGCCGCCCCCTGGAGCGGGTGCGGTCCCTCTACCGCGGCGACAGGTTCAGCTTCACGACTCGTCTGGCCGGGGGCTGACCGCGGGCACCGGCACCCGGGCGGCGTCCCGGCGCGCCCGCAGCCGCCCCAGCCGCTCGGCCGCCGGCGCCGTGAAGCGGGCCGTCAGCGGGCCGAGGACGACCAGGAGCAGGACGTACGCCGTGGCCAGCGGGCCCAGGGACGGTTCGATGCCCGAGGTGACCGCAAGGCCCGCGATCACGATCGAGAACTCGCCGCGCGCGACCAGCGTGCCGCCCGCGCGCCAGCGGCCCTTGGCACCGATCCCTGCGCGGCGGGCCGCCCAGTAGCCGGTGGCGATCTTCGTGGCCGCGGTGACCACCGCGAGGCACAGCGCCGGCAGCAGCACCGGCGGGATCGACGCCGGATCCGTGTGCAGGCCGAAGAAGACGAAGAACACCGCGGCGAACAGGTCCCGCAGGGGCGAGAGGAGGTTGTGCGCGCCCTCCGCCACCTCGCCGGACAGCGCGATGCCCACCAGGAACGCGCCCACCGCCGCCGAGACCTGCAACTGCTGCGCCAGTCCGGCCACCAGCAGGGTCAGGCCCAGGACGACCAGGAGCAGCTTCTCCGGATCGTCGCTCGACACGAACCGCGAGATCAGCCGCCCGTACCGGACCGCGGCGAACAGCACCAGCGCCGCCACCCCCAGCGCGACGGCCAGCGTCACACTGCCCGCCGCGAGTCCCGCGCCCGCGAGCAGGGCGGTGACGATCGGCAGGTAGACGGCCATCGCCAGGTCCTCCAGCACCAGGATGCTGAGGATCACCGGCGTCTCCCGGTTGCCGAGGCGCCCCAGGTCCGACAGGACCTTGGCGATCACGCCGGAGGACGAGATCCAGGTGACCCCGGCGAGGACGACGGCCGCGACCGGGCCCCAGCCGAGCAGCAGCGCCATCGCCGCGCCCGGCAGGGCGTTGAGGGCGCAGTCGACCAGCCCCGCGGGGTACTGCGACTTGAGGTTGGAGACGAGATCGCTGGCCGTGTACTCCAGGCCCAGCATCAGCAGCAGCAGGATGACGCCGATCTCGGCGCCGATGGCGACGAACTCCTCGCTGGCGCCCAGCGGAAGCAGCCCGCCCTCGCCGAAGGCCAGCCCGGCGAGCAGGTACAGCGGGATGGGCGAGAGCCGGAACCGGCCGGCGAACCGGCCCAGCAGTCCCAGCCCCAGGATGATCGCCCCGAACTCGATCAGGAAGACGGCGGAGGAGTGCACGTACTCACTCCCGCCCGAGTATCGAGGCCGCCGCCTCGGCGCCCTCGCGGGTGCCGATCACGATCAGGATGTCCCCGCCCGCGAGCCGGAAGTCCGGCCCGGGCGAGGGGATCGCCTCCGCCCGGCGCAGGACGGCCACGATCGACACCCCCGTCTCCGTACGCATCCGGGTGTCGCCGAGCAGCCGTCCGTTGAAGTACGAGGCCGCGTCCAGCTCGATCCGCTCGGCGACCAGGCCGAGGTCCGTGGTGTGCAGCAGGTTGGGGCTGTGGTGGTCCGGCAGCAGCGCGTCGATCAGCGCCGCGCTCTCGCCGGCCGTCAGCCGCAGCGACAGCGCGCACTCGTCGGGGTCGTCGGCGCGGTAGGCGTTCACCGTCCGGGCCCCGTCCCGGTGCGCGACCACGGAGACGCGGCGGTCGTCGCGGGTGGTCAGGTCGTACCGGACGCCGATTCCGGGCAGTGGTGTCTGGCTGAGGCGTGGACTGGACACGGCAGGAAGACCCCCAGGAGCGTGTGGACTTTACCGTCACTTTACCCAACTGGCTTTTGATAACGGCTGGATAACGGGTCTAGTCCAAGCTTGGGGGTCAGTTCACCCGCCGGTCACCGTACGGTCCCGTTCCCGCCGCCGGGGGCACCCACCGTGGTCGGCATGAAGGTCATAGTCGTTGGTGGGGGCGTCATCGGGACGATGCACGCCTGGCAGGCCGTGGAGCGCGGCCACGAGGTCGTACAGATCGAGCGGGAGCCGGAGGCGCGCGGCGCCTCGCTGCGCAACTTCGGTCTGGTGTGGGTCGGCGGGCGCGCCGACGGCGTGGAACTGGAGACCGCGCTGCGGGCCCGCGAGCTGTGGGAGGGGATCGGGGCCCGGGTGCCGAAGCTCGGCTTCCGGCCCAACGGCTCCCTCACGCTCGTACGCAGTGGACTCGAACTCGCCGTCGCCGAGCAGACCGTGGCGCGCCCGGACGCCGCCGCCCGCGGCCTGAAGCTCCTCGACCAGGCCGAGGCGCGCGCCCTGAACCCCGGGCTGCGCGGCGACTTCCTCGCCGGCCTGTACTGCGAGCGCGACGCCGCCGTCGAACCGCGCACCGCCCAGCTCGCCCTGCGCGAGGCGCTGAAGGGCTCCGGCCGGTACCGGTTCGTCCCCGGCCGCGAGGTCCGCGAGGTCGTCGGGGAGAACGCCGTCCGCGACGACCACGGCGACGTCCACCGCGGCGACCACGTGATCCTCGCCACCGGCGCGTGGCTCGGCGGCCTGGTCCGCGAGCTGGACCCCGAGATCCCGGTCCGCCGGGTGCGGCTGCAGATGATGCAGACCGACCCCCTCGACGAGCGGCTGACCACCACGGTCGCCGACGGCGACAGCTTCCGCTACTACCCGGCGTACGCCGGAGAGGCGCTGGACGCCCTCAACGCCGGGCAGCCGCAGCCGCGGACCGCGGCGGAGCACAGGATGCAGCTGCTGCTGGTGCAGCGCCTCGACGGGACGCTGACCATCGGCGACACCCACGAGTACGAGCAGCCCTTCGGCTTCGACACCGTCGAGGACCCGTACGACCACCTCGCCGAGGTGGCCGAGACGCTGCTCGGCCGCCCCCTGCCGAAGATCCGCCGCCGCTGGGCCGGCGTGTACGCGCAGTGCCACGGCGACGACCCGGTCATCCACCGGCGTCGGGTGCGCGACGGCGTCTGGCTCGTCACCGGCCCCGGCGGCCGCGGCATGACCTGTTCCCCGGCGATCGCCGAGACCACCGCGAACACCCTCGGATGGTGAGCCCGATGACCGATTCCTCCCTCAACCTCGTCGTCCTCGACATGGCCGGCACCACCGTCGCCGACGGCGGCCTGGTGGAGCAGGCGTTCTCGACCGCCGCGGAGAAGCTGGGCGTCGAGCCCGGCTCGGCGGACCACGCCGCCAAGCTGCGGTACGTCCGCGACACCATGGGCGAGTCGAAGATCACCGTGTTCCGCGCCCTGTTCGGCGCGGAGGACCTGGCCCGGGCCGCCAACGCCCACTTCGAGCAGGCGTACGGCGAGCTGGTCGCCGGGGGCCTGATCACGGAGATCCCGGGCGCCCGCGCGGCGATCGAGCGGCTGCGCTCCGAGGGCCGCACCGTCGTGCTGACCACCGGTTTCGCCCGCGCCACCCAGGACGCCATCCTCGCCGCGCTGGACTGGCACGGCCTCGCCGACCTCACCCTCTGCCCCGCCGACGCGGGCCGGGGCCGCCCGTACCCCGACCTGGTGCTCGCCGCCCTGCTGCGTACCGCCGCCGTGGACGACGTGGCGCGGGTCGCGGTCGCGGGCGACACGGCGTACGACATGCGCTCCGGTACGAGCGCGGGCGCCGGCCTGGTGGCCGGCGTGCTCACCGGGGCCCACGACGAGCAGGCGCTGCGCGTGGCGGGCGCCACGCACGTCCTGCCCTCCATGACCGAGCTGCCGGACGCCCTCGCGGCGTACGAGCAGAGCTGACCCTCCCCTCCCTCTTCCTCCCTCAGAACCCGGAGTCCACCATGTCCCTCCGCCGCCTCTCCCTCGCCGGCGCCCTCATCGCCTCCCTCGCCCTCACCACCGCTGCCTGCGGGAGCAGCGACGACGACGGCGGCGACGCCAAGTCCGCGTCCGCCACCTGTCCCGGCGGCAAGATCCGGTTCGGGGTCGAGCCGTTCGAGGACCCCGCCAAGCTGACGCCCGCGGCCAAGCTGCTGGCCGACTCGCTCGGCGAGCAGCTCGACTGCGAGGTCGAGCTGACCATCACCGAGGACTACTCGGCCGAGGTGCTCGCCATGGAGAACGGCAAGCTCGACATCGGCATGTTCGGCCCGCTCGGCTACGTCTTCGCCAGCAAGCGCGCCGACGCGGAGGCGCTGGCGTCCTTCGGCGACGCGAACGGCAAGCTCTCGACGTACACCGCGGGTATCTGGGTGCCGAAGGACTCGGAGATCCAGTCGGTGGCCGATCTGAAGGGGCAGTCCCTCGCCCTGGGTTCGCCGGGCTCCACCTCCGGCGACGCGCTGCCGCGCAAGGCGATCATGGACGCGGGGCTCGCCGAGGGCGACGTGAAGGTCGACTACGCCGGCGGGCACCCGGAGGCGCTGCTCGCCCTGACGAACGGCAAGGTCGACGCCGCGGAGATCAACTCGCAGCAGCTGGCGGTCGCCACCGAGGCGGGGGACTTCGACGAGTCGGAGTTCCGGCGGGTGTGGACCTCGGACGCGATCCCGAACGACCCGATCACGGTGCGGGGCGATATGGACGCGAAGTTCAAGGAGGCCGTCCGGAAGGCCCTGCTGGAGCTGCCGCCGGCCAAGGTCGGCGAGATCGGCAAGCTGCTGGACGTCGACCCGGCGGGCCCGCTGCTGAAGGTCGACCAGACCACGTACCAGCCGCTCTTCGACCTCGCCACGTCGCTCGGCCTCACCGAGAAGGACGTCTGATGAGCGGGCGCCTCCGGCGGGACACGCGATCGGACGGCTCCGGGGTCCCCGCCTCCGACCTCCCGGCGCCCCGGGGGCGCACCCCTGTCGGGAGCATGGTCGAGTCGGCCGGAGGCGGCCGCCCCGGGCTCGAGCTCGCCGGGATCGAGGTGCGGTACGGGGCGCGGCAGGTGCTCCACGGTGTGGATGTCCGCGTCCCCGGCGGGGAGTTGCTCGCCGTGCTCGGCGCCAACGGGTCCGGCAAGTCGACGCTGCTGCGTGCCGCCGCGGGGCTGCAGGCCGTGTCGGGCGGCGAGGTGTCGGTCGGCGGCCGGCCCGCCGGGCCGCTCGACATCGCCGTGATCTTCCAGCACATCCACCTCGTCCGCCGCCGCACCGTCCTCGACAACGTGTGCGCCGGCGCCCTCGGCCGGCTGACACTGCGGCAGTCGCTCGTGCCCGCGCTGTTCCCGCGCGAGCTGCGCGAGGAGGCGATGGCCTGCCTGGACCGGGTGGGTCTCGCCGACCGGGCGCACGACCGCGCGGGCAGCCTGTCCGGCGGCCAGCAGCAACGCGTGGCCGTGGCCCGCGCCCTGTGCCAGCGGCCCCGGGTGCTGCTCGCTGACGAACCGGTGTCCGCGCTGGACCCGGCCGCGTCCGAGCAGGTCCTGGCCCTGCTCGCCGAACTCGCGCACGACGAGCGGCTCGCGGTCCTCGCCGTCCTGCACCAGCCCGCGCTCGCCGCCCGGCACGCCGACCGCGTCGTCGGCCTGCGCGACGGCCGCGTGGTGCTCGACGGCGCGCCCGGCCAGAACGTCGACGCCCTGTACGAACCGATCCTCGTGGAGCCCGTGTCATGACGACTCTCGACCCCGGCGTCCGCCGGCTGTCCGTACCGCCGCGGCCCCGGCGGCCCCGGGCCAGGGCGGTGGCCGCCGTCGTCACGGCCCTGGTGGTCGCCGCCCACGTGCTGGCCTGGCGGGCGACGGACGTGTCGTTCGGCGCGCTCGTCGACGGCTGGCGCGGCATGGCCGACTTCCTCGGCGAGGCGTTCCCGCCCGCGCTCTCCTGGGACGTGCTGAAGCCCAGCCTCGAAGGCGCGCTGACCACCCTGTGGATCGGCCTGCTGGGCACCACGCTGTCGGTGCCGTTCTCCCTGGCGCTGGCGCTGCTCGCGGCGCGCGGCACCGCCCCCGGCTGGGTCTACCAGGCGGCGCGGTCGGTGCTGTCCTTCCTGCGCTCCGTGCCGGACGTCGTCTTCGCGCTGGTCTTCGTGACGGCCGTCGGCCTCGGCCCGTTCCCCGGCGTGCTCGCGCTGGTCTGCCACAACGTGGGCGTCATGGGCAAGCTGTGGGCGGAGGCGCTGGAGGACGCCGACCCCGGTCCGGCCACGGCGCTGCGCTCGGCGGGCGCGGGCAGGCTCCAGATCGCCGCGCACGCCCAACTGCCGGTGGTGACGCCGCAGCTCACGGGCCTGCTGATGTACCGGTTCGACGTGAACGTCCGGTCCTCACTCGTGCTCGGCCTGGTCGGCGCGGGCGGCATCGGTTTCCTGATCAACCAGTCCATCCGGCTGTTCAAGTTCGACGAGATGCTCACCCACATCCTCGTGGTCGTCGTGCTGATCATCGCCGTGGACCGGCTGTCCGCCGCCGTCCGCGCCCGGCTGTCGTGACCGTCGCCGTGCGGTACGCCCGCTGGGACGGCGTGGACCGCCCGTTCACGGTCGTCGCTACGACGACACCCGTGGCCCCCGCGGCCGGCGAGGTCCTGGTACGGATCGACCTCGCCACGGTCTGCGGCAGCGATCTGCACACGGTCACCGGCCGCCGCCCGGGACCCGTGCCGATCGTGCTGGGGCACGAGCAGGTGGGCACGGTCGTCTCCGCCGGCGGGGAGGCGCGGTGTGCCGACGGCACCCCCGTCGTACCCGGAATGCGGGTGGTCTGGTCGGTCACCGCGTCCTGCGGGGACTGCGACCGGTGCCGGCGCGGGATGCCGCAGAAGTGCCGGAGCCTGTTCAAGTACGGGCACGAGCCGCTGGCCGAGGACGCCCCGCTGACGGGCGGGTTCGCCACCCACTGCGTGCTGCGCCCCGGTACGGCGATCGTCGCCGTACCCGACGGGCTGCCCGACGAGGTGGCCGCCCCCGCCTCGTGCGCCACGGCCACGGTGGCGGCGGTGCTCGCGGCGGCCGGTCCGCTCGACGGCCGCCGGGTGCTGGTGACCGGGGCGGGGATGCTGGGCGTCACGGCGGTGGCGATGGCGGCGCGGGCCGGCGCCCGGGTGACCGCCGTCGACCCGGACCCCCGGCGGCGGGAGCAGGCCGTGCGCTTCGGCGCGGCGGAGACCGGTGCGGCCGTCGAGGCGGACACCGACGTCGCGTTGGAGCTGTCGGGGCACCCCGACGCGGTGCGGGTCTGCCTGGGCGCCCTCGCGGTCGGCGGCACCGCCGTCCTGGCCGGCTCGGTGTCGCCGGGCGACGCCGTCGCCCTCGACCCGGAGCGGCTGGTACGCGGCCTGCACACGGTGACCGGCGTGCACAACTACCGCCCCGCCGACCTGCAGTCGGCGGTGGCCTTCCTGGCGGCGCACCACGCGGCGTACCCGTTCGCGGACCTGGTGTCCGGCCGCTACGACCTGGACTCCCTGGACGCGGCGCTGGCGGCGGCCCGCGGCTCGGCCGCCCCGAGGCAGGCGGTACGGCCCGGGTGAGGCGGTGCTCACCGGAGAGCAGTGGAGGCGTGCCGGGGCCGCCCCTTGACGCAGAATGCTTGCGCATGCAATAAATGCTTACGCAAGGTGTTCGTCGACCCGCCCCGGGAGCGCCCATGTCCGTCCAGCCGCAGAAGTTCCTCTTCGTCGTCGGGAGCAGCCGGCCCGGTGGCAACACCGAGGCGCTCGCCCGGCGCGCCGCCGAGCATCTGCCGGCCGGCGCCGAGCAGCGGTGGCTGCGGCTCGCCGAGCTGGACGTGCCGCGGTTCTCCGACATACGGCACAGCGGGGACGGGACCTATCCGGGGCCGGACGGCGTGCTGGGCACGCTGCTGAGCGCGACGCTCGACGCCACCGACCTCGTCATCGCCTCGCCGCTGTACTGGTACACGGTGTCCACCGACGTCAAGAACTACCTCGACCACTGGACGGGCTGGATGCGCGTGCCCGGCGCGGACTTCAAGGCCCGGATGGCCGGGAAGCGGATGTGGGGCGTCACCGCGCTCTCCGACGAGGACCCCGCCTTCGCCGAACCCCTCGCGGGCGCGCTGCGCCTCAGCGCCGAGTACCTGCACATGGACTGGCGCGGCGTCCTGCTCGGCTACGGCAGCCGCCCCGGGGACGTCGAGCGGGACGCGGACGCGCAGCGGAACGCGAAGACGTTCTTCGCGGCGTCCGCCTGACCCCCGCACAGCTGAGCGCCGCGGCCCCGAAACGGGACCGCGGCGCTCAGTCACGTACCGGCGGCGTCAGCCGACGACCGTCCACGTGTCGCCGCCCGCGAGCAGGGCGCCGAGGTCGCCCTTGCCCTTCTGCTCCACGGCGGCCTCCAGCTGCTCGGCCATCTCCGTGTCGTACACCGGCCGGTCCACCGACCGCAGCACGCCGATCGGCGTGTGGTGCAGGGTGTCCGGGTCGGCCAGGCGCGACAGCGCGAACGCCGTCGTGGGCGACGGGTTGTGCGCGTCGTGCACCAGGATCTGCGCCTCGTTCTCGGGCGTCACGTCGACGATCCGCAGATCACCGCTCTGCAGATCCCGTACGACACCCTTCTCGCCGGCCGCGCCGAAGCGGATCGGCTGCCCGTGCTCCAGCCGGATCACGGCCTCCTGCGCCTGCGACTTGTCCTTGAGGATCTCGAAGGCGCCGTCGTTGAAGATGTTGCAGTTCTGGTAGATCTCCACCAGCGCCGTACCCGGGTGGGCGGCGGCCTGGCGCAGCACCTCGGTGAGGTGCTTGCGGTCGGAGTCGATCGTGCGGGCCACGAAGGACGCCTCGGCGCCGATGGCGAGGGAGACGGGGTTGAAGGGCGCGTCCAGCGAGCCCATCGGCGTCGACTTGGTGATCTTGCCGACCTCGGAGGTCGGCGAGTACTGGCCCTTGGTCAGCCCGTAGATCCGGTTGTTGAACAGCAGGATCTTGAGGTTGACGTTGCGCCGCAGCGCGTGGATGAGGTGGTTGCCGCCGATCGACAGCGCGTCGCCGTCACCCGTGACGACCCAGACGGAGAGGTCGCGGCGGGACGCGGCCAGGCCCGTGGCGATCGCCGGGGCGCGGCCGTGGATCGAGTGCATCCCGTAGGTGTTCATGTAGTACGGGAAGCGGGACGAGCAGCCGATGCCGGAGACGAAGACGACGTTCTCCTTGGCCAGTCCCAGTTCGGGCATGAAGCCCTGGACGGCCGCGAGAACGGCGTAGTCGCCGCAGCCCGGACACCAGCGGACCTCCTGGTCCGTCTTGAAGTCCTTCATGGACTGCTTGGTGTCCGACTTCGGCACGAGGGAGAGCGCGTCGATCACGGGCGCCTCCGTTGCTGTCTCAGCCATGATCGATGGCCTCCTTGAGAGCGGTGGCGAGCTGCTCGGCCTTGAACGGCATTCCGTTGACCTGGTTGTACGAATGGGCGTCGACGAGGTACCTGGCGCGGATGAGGGACGCCAGCTGGCCGAGGTTCATCTCGGGGATGACGACCTTGTCGTACCGCTTCAGCACCTCCTCCAGGTTCCGCGGGAAGGGGTTGACGTACCGCAGATGGGCCTGCGCGACCGCCTGGCCGTCCTTGCGGACCCGGCGCACGGCGGCGGTGATCGGACCGTAGGTGGAGCCCCAGCCGAGGACGAGGACCTTCGCCGCACCCTCGGGGTCGTCGACCTCGAGGTCCGGCACCTCGATGCCGTCGATCTTGGCCTGGCGGGTGCGGACCATGAAGTCGTGGTTGGCCGGGTCGTAGGAGATGTTGCCGGAGCCGTCGGCCTTCTCGATACCGCCGATCCGGTGCTCCAGGCCCGGGGTGCCGGGGATCGCCCAGGGGCGGGCCAGGGTCTCCGGATCGCGCTTGTACGGCCAGAAGGTCTCGGTGCCGTCGTCCAGGGTGTGGTTCGGCTGGGTGGCGAACTGCACGCGCAGGTCGGGCAGTTCGTCGGTCTCCGGGATCCGCCACGGCTCGGAGCCGTTGGCGAGGTAGCCGTCGGAGAGCAGCAGCACCGGCGTGCGGTACGTCAGCGCCATCCGGGCGGCGTCCAGCGCGGCGGTGAAGCAGTCGGCCGGGGTGGCGGGCGCGATCACCGGGACGGGCGCCTCGCCGTTGCGGCCGTACATCGCCTGCAGCAGGTCCGCCTGCTCGGTCTTCGTCGGCAGACCGGTCGACGGCCCGCCGCGCTGGATGTCGATCACCAGCAGCGGCAGCTCCAGCGACACCGCGAGGCCGATGGTCTCCGACTTCAGCGCGATACCGGGGCCGGAGGTGGTCGTCACGCCCAGCGAGCCGCCGAAGGCCGCGCCGAGCGCGGCGCCGATGCCGGCGATCTCGTCCTCGGCCTGGAAGGTGCGTACACCGAAGTTCTTGTGCTTGCTCAGCTCGTGCAGGATGTCGCTGGCCGGCGTGATCGGGTACGAGCCGAGGAACAGCGGCAGGTCCGCCTGGCGCGCGGCGGCGATCAGTCCGTACGACAGGGCGAGGTTGCCGGAGATGGAGCGGTAGGTGCCGGGCGGGAACGCCTTGGCGGCCGGGGCCACCTCGTACGAGACCGCGAAGTCCTCGGTCGTCTCGCCGAAGTTCCAGCCCGCGCGGAACGCGGCGACGTTGGCTTCGGCGATGTCCGGCTTCTTCGCGAACTTCTGCCGCAGGAACGTCTCGGTTCCCTCGGTCGGCCGGTGGTACATCCAGCTGAGCAGGCCCAGCGCGAACATGTTCTTCGACCGGTCGGCGTCCTTGCGCGACAGCCCGAACTCCTTCAGGGCCTCCACGGTGAGGGTGCCCAGCGGGACGGGGTGCACGCTGTAGCCGTCGAGCGAGCCGTCGTCGAGGGGGCTCTGCTCGTAGCCGACCTTGGCCAGGGCGCGCTTGGTGAACTCGTCCGTGTTGACGATGATCTCCGCACCGCGCGGCACGTCGCCGATGTTCGCCTTCAGCGCCGCCGGGTTCATCGCGACCAGGACGTTGGGCGCGTCGCCCGGGGTGAGGATGTCGTGGTCGGCGAAGTGCAGCTGGAAGCTGGAGACGCCGGGCAGGGTGCCGGCGGGGGCCCGGATCTCGGCGGGGAAGTTCGGCAGCGTCGACAGGTCGTTGCCGAAGGACGCGGTTTCGGAGGTGAAGCGGTCGCCGGTCAGCTGCATGCCGTCGCCCGAGTCACCCGCGAAGCGGATGATCACCCGGTCGAGGCGCCTGACCTCTTTCGCGCCGGCGTCCTCGGACCCGCGCTGTTCTCCGATGGCCGATGTGGTCACTGTCTCGGACCTCCCTCGAGGTGACGGCTCACAGGCATGGGGCCGTCCACTAGTCCCTCCCCCAAGCTCTCCGCTTCGCTCCGAGCAGGGGGTGCCCCCAGCCATCGTACGTGGGTAAGGGTCCCCTTCCCTGCCCCGATCAGATGCTGGACAGGGATGAGATGTACGGGTCTGTCATACTTTGCCACGTTCTCAATCGCCCCCCAGTGGTACGTAGCTACGGACGCCGCGGCTCCGTCTTTGGTTCTAGGACCCCGGCATCCCGCTCCGGCGTGTCAGGAGTTGAGATAGGTGAGCACGGCGAGCACCCGCCGGTGATCTCCGTCGCTCTGTGCCAGGCCGAGCTTCATGAAGATGTTGCTCACATGCTTCTCCACCGCCCCGTCGCTGACCACCAGCGTGCGCGCGATGGCCGAGTTCGTACGGCCCTCGGCCATCAGACCGAGGACCTCCCGCTCGCGCGGCGTCAGCCCCGCGAGCACGTCCTGCTTGCGGCTGCGCCCCAGCAGCTGGGCCACCACCTCCGGGTCCAGCGCGGTACCGCCCTCGGCCACCCGCACCACGGCCTCGGTGAACTCGCGCACCTCGGCCACCCGGTCCTTCAGCAGATAGCCCACGCCCCGGCTGGATCCGGCGATCAGCTCGGTGGCGTACTGCTCCTCGACGTACTGCGACAGCACCAGCACCGCCAGGCTCGGGTACTCCTTGCGCAGCTTCACGCAGGCCCGCACGCCCTCGTCGGTGTGCGTCGGCGGCATCCGCACGTCGGCCACGACGACGTCCGGCAGGGTGTCCTCGCCGGCCAGCTCGCGGATCGTCTTCACCAGCGCCTCGCCGTCGCCGACCCCGGCGACGACCTCGTGCCCCCGGTCCGTCAGCAGCCGGGTGAGCCCCTCCCGAAGCAGCACTGAGTCCTCGGCGATGACCACCCGCACGCTTTTCTCCTCCACGATGAACCGGCCCCCCGGATCGGCTTGTGCCGTCGGCTTGTGTGCCGTCGTACAGCATCCCACTGTCCGCGAGGCGGGTGCAGGGATCCGGACGGTCCGCGCCGGATATCGGCCACGCGGTGCGGGCTACGACAGACGCGGCCAGGTGCGCAGGAGCTCCTTCGTGTCGGCGACGACCGGGGTGATCCTGCTGCCGACGCGGTGTCCCGCGGCGTGCAGGTCGTCCAGCGCCAGCACCGCCGCCGAGAGCGTCTCCAGTGCCTCCAGCCGGACGTGGAGCTGCTTGCGGGAGTCCTCGGTGTTCTCGGCACCGAGCACGGCCGCCTTCCACTCCATGGACTCCAGCCGCCGCCGCAGGGTGTCGCGCAGATCGGCGTCGAGGTCCAGGCACTTCGCGGCCCGCAGCGCCGCGCACGCCTGGAAGGCGCGGTGGACGAGTGGCACGACGGCCTCTTCGAGGTCGGCGTGGCGGACGTACCGGTGGTGCATCCGGCGGAGTACCTCGGCCCTGGAGAGGCCCAGGGGCCGGTCGAACAGGACCCGGATCTTCCGGCCCCGGTGCGGTACGTCGTCGTGCCACGCGGGCGCCGAGCTGAAGTCGTGGTCCAGCTTGTACCTCACATGGTGCAGCGTCACCCAGCGGTCGTAACTCAGCCCCGGGTCCTGGGCCAGCGGGTCCCTGCTGCTGGGGAGGTCGTCGGTGCGGTACCGGCGGACGAGCTGGTCGACCGCGGACAGCGCGTCGTCGGGGCGCCGCGGTCCGGGAACGACGTCCTTGGGCGCCGGGGCGGGCGGCGTGTCCCGTACGGCCCGCGCCGGCGGGGCGTCGCCGACCACGTCCGCCGTGCCGAGCCGCGGGATGACCTCCCCGGTCAGCAACTGCGCGGCGGTGGTGAGCCGTTTGGCGCGTCCGGCGTCGGGCTGCCGCGCGGACAGCTCGTACAGGCTGCCGCTCAGCATCTCGGCGACGGCCTCCAGCGCCAGCAGCGCGTCCGCGTCGTCGGCGTCCGCTCGGGCGCGCAGCTGCCGGCGCAGCGTGCGGACGAGGTCGTCGAGCGTCGGCTCGGTCATCGGCTCCCCTGGGGGTCGCAGTGGTGATCAGCCGAAGAGACCCACGGACCGGGCGAATGGTTGCGGCGGGCGCCGCGTCGGGTCAGCGGTTCCGCCAGGGGAGTTCGGCGGTGATCGTCGTGGGGCCGCCCTCCGGGGAGTCGAGGACGAAGAGGCCGTCCACGGAGCCCAGTCGCTCGGCGAGGCCGGCCAGGCCCGAGCCGCCCGCGCCGAAGGCGCTGTCGGATGCCGTGAGCGTCGCGCCGCCGTGGCCGTCGTCGCGGACCTGGATCAGCAGGCGGTCGTCGGCGCGCCAGACGTCGACGTTCGCCGTACGGGCGCCCGCGTGCTTGGAGATGTTCTGCAGGAGTTCCGAGACCGTGAAGTAGGCGATGCCCTCGATCGCGGGCGCCGGGCGGACCGGGAGGTCGACCGTGACGGCGACCGGGACCGTGCACCGGCTGGCGACGGACGAGAGGGCCGGGCCCAGGCCGCGGTCCGTGAGGATCGCCGGGTGGATGCCGCGGGCCAGGTCGCGCAGCTCCTGCAGCGCCAGCTTCACCTCGCCGTGGGCCTCGCCCACCATGCGGGCCGCGGCCTCCGGGTCCTCCCGCAGCTTCTCCTTCGCCAGACCCAGGTCCATCGCGAGCGACACCAGCCGCGCCTGCGCCCCGTCGTGCAGGTCGCGCTCGATGCGCCGCAGGTCCGCCGCCGCCGTGTCGACCACGACGCCCCGGTCGGACTCCAGCTCCCACACCCGGCTCGCCAGCTTCGACGGCCCGAGCAGCCCGGAGACCATCACCCGGTCGACGCAGGCCAGCCCGCGGATGATCCACGGCGAGGCCATCACCAGCACCGCGCCCAGCGCCACGGCGAGGAGCTGCTCCAGCGGCGTGTCCAGGTACCAGCCGTTGCCGTGCTCGTCGCCGTACACCTGCAGGCCGTCCTGCCCGAAGTGCGCGGGGAAGATCCACTGCCAGAGCGGGTACGTGAACAGCGCCCAGGCGTTGAACATCACGGTCACCGAGACGGCGAAGGAGAACACCGCCCACGGGAAGTGCAGGAAGCCGTACAGCAGATGCCGCCAGGACGATCCGCTGCGGAACAGCGCCCCGACCCACGCCAGCAGCCCGGTCCGCCCCTCCCGGGAGCGCAGCGGCTCCGGGTCGGCGACGTCCAGGTCCAGCAGCGCCCGCGCCCGCGTCCGCTCCAGCGCCCCGAGCGCGCGGCAGCCGGCCAGCGCGGCGGCCAGCACCGGCACGCCGAGGAAGGTGATGAGCAGGCCGACGCCGAGGGAGAGCATCACCACGGCGTAGACGAAGAACACGATCCCGACGGGCAGATTGAGCACGAGGTACAGGAACTCGCGCCAGGCCCGCGCCTGCAGGGGCGCCCGTACGGCGAGCGGCAGTCGCGGCCGGCGGTCGTCGGTGTCGTACGGCGTCATCGTGTCCTTCTCCATACGAACAGACTCCCGCCCCGGACCGCCCGCGGGCCATGCGGTGTATCGGCGTTTCGGGGCGGGGGTTATCCCTACCCCCGCACCGCCGCCTCCCCGGCCAGCCGCTCCTCCAGCCGCGCCACGGCCTCCTGCTCCCCGCGCCGGCGCGCGGCGGCCAGCCGGCGGTCCAGGAGCCACAGCGGCAGCAGCCACAGCCAGCCCCACGGGAGGACCACGCCCGCCATCCGCAGGCCGAGGTTGGTGAGGAGCGACAGGGCGACGCCCGCCACCCAGGCCGCGGCCCGGTGGCGCAGCATCAGCCGCACGGGCGCCATCCACGCGCCCGCCAGGTCCTCGAGCGTCGCGGCCAGCACCGCCGCCCGCCGGTCCTCGGGATGGGCGGCGCGCAGCTCCCGCGCGTACGCCGACTCCGGCGCCAGCTCCTCCAGCCGCGCGGTCAGCTCGACCGCCCGTGCGGCGCGTCCGGGATGGTCGAAGCCGTCGCTGCGCAGGCACAGCGCGGCGTAGCCGGCGAGCAGGCCGAGGTGGTCGGGGTCCAGCTTCAGCCCGGCCCGGAAGGCCCGCTCGGCCTCCGTGTCGTGGTCGTCGTCGTCCTCGCGTACGTGCCCGAGGGCCAGCCAGCAGTACAGGTCGGGGTGCGGGCCCACCCGCTCCAGTCCCTCCGCCGCCGCCCGGCGGACCTCGGCCCGCCCGCCCGCCGCGTACAACTGCTCGCACCGGTCCTGGAAATCATCGAGCGACGACACGGAATCCCCCTGTTCCAACCCTCCCGCCGGCTTCTGCGCGGCGGCCGGGCAAGTCTGCGACCTGGGCTTTTGCCCGTCAAGGGGGAGTCGTGGGGGTCAGTCCCGGTTCCGCCACGGGAGCTCTGCCGTCACCGTCGTGGGGCCGCCCTCCGGGGAGTCGAGGACGAACAGGCCGTCCACCGAACCCAGGCGCTCCGCGAGGCCCGCGAGGCCGGAGCCGCCGTCGAGGGTCGCGCCGCCGGCGCCGTCGTCGCGTACCTGGACCAGCAGGCGGTCGTCGGCGCGCCAGACGTCGACCGACGCCATACGGGCCCGGGCGTGCTTGGAGACGTTCTGCAGGAGTTCGGAGACGGTGAAGTACGCGATGCCCTCGATCGCGGGGGCGGGCCGGACCGGAAGGTCGACCGTCACCTTCACCGGCGCCGTGCACCGGGTGGCGACCGAGGAGAGCGCCGGGCCGAGGCCGCGGTCCGTGAGGATCGCCGGGTGGATGCCGCGAGCGAGGTCGCGCAGCTCCTGCAGGGCCTGCTTCACCTCGCCGTGCGCGTCGTCCACCATCTTCGCCGCCGCATCCGGGTCCTCCAGCAGCTTCTCCTTCGCCAGGCCCAGGTCCATGGCGAGGGCGACCAGCCGCGCCTGCGCCCCGTCGTGCAGATCGCGCTCGATCCGGCGCAGATCGGCGGCGGCCGTGTCGACGACCACCCCGCGCCCCGCCTCGAGCTGGGCGATCCGCCGCTCCAGCTCGTCGGACGGCGAGAGCAGCCCGCGGACCATCGCCCGGTCGACGTTGGACAGCCCCCGGGCCAGCCACGGCAGCACCGGCCACAGCACGAAGAGGGACACGAAGGTCAGCGCGAACGTGAAGATCCCCCACGGCAGCCGGATCACCTGGAACAGCGTCGCCCGCCAGGCCACCGGATCCTTGAGCGTCGCCCACAGCCACGGCAGGAACCCGCCGTGCGTCCGCGCCCGGATCGGCGTCGGCTCCTCGACGTGGACGCCGAGCAGCCCCCGGGCGATCCCCCGCTCGCCCTTCGCGAGCAGCCGCGCGCCCACCAGCCCCGCGGCCAGCAGCGGCAGACCGATCACCGTGATGGACAGCAGCGCACCGGCGTACAGCCACAGCGAGACGTACACGAAACCCGCGATCGTCATCGGCAGATTGATCAGGAGATAGAGGATCTCCCGCCAGGTCTGGCCGCCGAGCGGGGCGCGGGGAGCGGGCAACGAGTCGCTGTGGGTGCCGGTCATGCCCCCAGGGTGCCGGGCGGAGGGACCCGCGCGCCATGGGGTTCGTCGCCGCGGGGCGGTGGGGATAACCCCACCTTGTCAGGCCCGGCCCGCTCACCTTTGGCTACCCAGGGCCTACACTCTGGCCCGTACAGATCGTCGACGCGCCGGTCGGCGCACCGGTCGGAGCCGGTCGAAGAGTCAGGGGAGCGAGGCAACCGTGCAGTACTTCCACGGCTACTCCGTGGTCGGTCTCGTCGCGGTGCTCGGCCTGCTGTTCGTGGCGGTCGCGTTCGGCGCGGGCCGGCTGCTGCGGCCCTATGTGCCGACGCCGGAGAAGCTGCTCACGTACGAGTGCGGTGTCGACCCCGTGGGCGAGGGATGGGCCCATACCCAGGTCCGCTACTACGTGTACGCCTTCCTGTACGTGATCTTCGCGGTCGACGCGGTCTTCCTCTTCCCGTGGGCGACGGTGTTCGCGGCCGAGGGATACGGCGGGGTCACGCTGGTGGAGATGTTCGTCTTCCTGGGCTTCCTCGCGGTCGGCATCCTCTACGCCTGGAAGAAGGGCGTCCTGGAATGGACGTAACAGCCTCTGTCGATCTGCCCCAGCCCCAGCGCCTCGGAGTGCTGTCCCGGCTCGCGCCCCAGCCGATGAAGGTCGTGCTGAACTGGGGGCGCCGCTACAGCCTCTGGGTCTTCAACTTCGGGCTCGCCTGCTGCGCGATCGAGTTCATCGCCGCGTCCATGGCCCGGCACGACTTCATCCGGCTCGGCGTGATCCCCTTCGCGCCGGGGCCGCGGCAGGCGGACCTGATGGTCGTGTCCGGGACGGTGACCGACAAGATGGCGCCGGCGGTCAAGCGGCTGTACGAGCAGATGCCCGAGCCGAAGTACGTCATCTCCTTCGGGGCGTGCTCGAACTGCGGCGGACCGTACTGGGACTCGTACTCGGTGACCAAGGGCGTGGACCAGATCCTGCCCGTCGACGTGTACGTGCCGGGGTGCCCGCCGCGGCCGGAGGCGCTGCTGCAGGGGATCCTCAAGCTGCAGGAGAAGATCGCGCGGGAGTCCCTGGGGCAGCGGTACGGCTCGGGCGGCGGTGCGCGGGCCTCGGTGGCGTCGCTGACCAGTGATCTGGTGGCCCCGCCCGCGACGCCGGGCGGGGCGCATGGCGCCGCACCGCAGGAGGGTGAGCGGTGAGCGGGGAGCAGGAGACGCCGGAGGGAGCTGGGGCGCCGGAGGGCGCCGAGGCGCCCGAGGCCGCGCCGGCTCCGCCCGTGGGGTGGCTGCCGCGCTCTGCCGAGGAGATCTTCGGCGCGGGGGCGAGTGCCGACGAGTCGTACGAGGTGCTGACCGTCGACGTGCCGCCCGGCTCCTGGACCGACGCGCTGCGGACCGCCCGCGACGAGCTGGGCTGCGACTACTTCGACTGGCTGAGCGCCGTGGACGAGCCCGGCACCGGCTTCCGCGTGTCCGCGCACGTCGTCGCGCTCGGCGCGCCGCCGCGGCGGCTGCTGATCCGTACCACCGTCTCCCACGAGGCGCCCGAGCTGCCGACGGCGACGCCCGTGTTCGCGGGGGCGGCGTGGCACGAGCGCGAGACGCACGAGATGTTCGGCATCGCCTTCACCGGCCACCCCCACCTCGTCCCGCTGCTGCTGCCGGACGGCTTCGAGGGATATCCGCTGCGCAAGGACTTCGTGCTGGCGGCCCGGGTCGTGAAGGCGTGGCCCGGTGCCAAGGAGCCGGGGGAGCCTGCGGCGGGTACAGGCCACGGCGGCCCGAAGCGCCGGCAGATGCTGCCGCCGGGTGTGCCCGACCCCAACGAGTGGGGCCCGCTGAAGGGCCAGCTCCCGCCGGCTCCCGCCCGCCCGGCGCGCACGGCGCGCACCGCGGCGGACGGTCCGCGCCGCGCCCGCTCGGCGACGGCCGGTTCGGCCTCGCAGCGCGAGGGGGCGCCGGTACGCCGCACCCGCACGGCCGCCGGCGGCTCGGCGTCGCAGACCGGGGGAGCGGAGGGCCCGGAGCCGCAGACCGGGGAGTCCGCCGCCGCCCCGGAGCGGCGCCGCCCGGCCCCCCGCGGCTCGGACGCGCCCTGGCACCAGCCTGACGCCGCGCCGGAACCCGCGACCCCCGCCGAGCCCGAGCCCGGCGCCGCGCCCGAACCCCCCGCAGAGCACACCACCGACGACACCGAAGGAGGCGACGCCCGATGAACGACGTGCTGGACGTCGCCCTCCGCCTCGTCGCCGTACTCGCCGTCTTCCTCGTCTTCCCGCTCGTCGTGGGCCAGACCGAGCACAAGGTCATGGCCCATATGCAGGGCCGCGTCGGCCCCATGTACGCCGGCGGGTTCCACGGCTGGGCGCAGCTCGTCGCCGACGGGGTGAAGTTCGCGCAGAAGGAGGACGTCGTCCCCGCGGAGGCGGACCGGCGGATCTTCCAGCTCGCGCCCGCCGTCGCCCTGCTGCCGTACTTCGTCGTGCTGATCGCCATCCCCTTCGCGCCCGACGGCGGCGTCGGCCAGGCGATCGACGCGGGCATCTTCTTCGTCCTGGCGATGATGGGCGTCGGCGTGCTCGGCACGCTGATGGGCGGCTGGGCCAGCGCCAACAAGTTCAGCCTGCTGGGGGGCTTGCGGACCGCCGCCCAGCTGCTGGCGTACGAGCTGCCGATGCTGCTCGCCGCCGCCAGCGTCGCCATGGCCGCCGGAACGGTCTCCCTCGTCGGCATCCTCGACGCCTTCGAGTGGTGGTGGGTGCCGTGGCAGATCGTCGGCGGCTTCGTCTTCTTCACGGCCGGGCTCGCCGAGCTGCAGCGGCCGCCGTTCGACGCGCCGGTCGCCGACTCGGAGATCATCTTCGGCGCGTACACCGAGTACAGCGGGCTGCGCTTCGCGCTGTTCCTGCTCGCCGAGTACGCGGGCATCGTCGTCCTCAGCGGGCTGACGGCCGTGCTGTTCCTCGGCGGCTGGCACGGGCCGTTCGGCGGGGACGGCCTCGGCTGGTTCTGGACGCTGCTGAAGACCGCGGTGCTCGCCTTCGGCGTGATCTGGCTGCGCGTGACCTATCCGCGGCTGCGCGAGGACCAGCTGCAGCGCTTCGCCTGGACCGTCCTCATCCCCCTCACCCTGGCGCAGATCGCGCTGACCGGCGTCGTGAAGGTGGTGATCTGACCGATGGCACCCCGTGTACCCGGCAGGGGCCTGGCCAAGGGCCTGGCCGTCACCCTGCGCACGATGACCCGGCGCTCGCACACCGCCCACTACCCGGACGCGCAGCCCGCGCTGCCCCCGCGCACGCGCGGCGTGATCGCGCTGTTCGAGGAGAACTGCACGGTCTGCATGCTCTGCGCCCGTGAGTGCCCCGACTGGTGCATCTACATCGACTCCCACAAGGAGACGGTGCCGCCGGCCGCGCCCGGCGGGCGCGAGCGCAGCCGCAACGTCCTCGACCGCTTCGCCATCGACTTCGCCCTGTGCATGTACTGCGGTATCTGCATCGAGGTCTGCCCGTTCGACGCGCTGTTCTGGTCGCCGGAGTTCGAGTACGCCACCGAGGACATCCTCGATCTCACCCATGAGCGGGACAGGCTCCGCGAGTGGATGTGGACCGTGCCCGCGCCGCCGGCCCTGGACCCGGCGGCGGAGGAGCCCAAGGAGGTCGGCGCGGCCCGCAAGGCCGTCGAGAAGGCCGCCGCCGCGCAGCAGGAGGCCGGCTCGTGACACCCCTTGCCGTGACCACTCACGACTCCCTCGCCGCGACCACCCACGGCTTCCTCTCGCCCACCGGCGTCGAGATCGTCTTCGTACTCGTCGGCCTGGTCACCCTCGGCGCCGCGATCGTCACCGTCACCACCCGGCAGCTCGTGCACGCCGCGCTCTGGCTCGTCGTCACGCTCGGCGGGCTGGCGGTGGAGTACCTGCTGCTCACCGCCGAGTTCATCGCCTGGGTGCAGGTCCTGATCTACGTCGGATCGGTCGTTGTCCTGCTGCTGTTCGGGCTGCTGCTCACGCGTGCGCCCATCGGCCGCTCGCCGGACGCCGACTCGCCCAACAAGCCCGTCGCCCTCGGGGTGGCCGTGCTGTCCGCGGGCGTGCTGGTCACGCTCGTCGTGGACGCGTTCCGCGCCCAGTGGATCGACGTCGACCCGCCGCAGGGCAGCACGGACATCATGGGCGAGGCCCTGTTCCGGCACTGGGTGCTGCCGTTCGAGGCGCTGTCCGTCCTGCTGCTGGCGGCGCTGGTGGGGGCGATCGTCCTGTCCCGCCGCCGCAAGGAGGACGACCGCTGATGCACCTCGCCTATCCCGCCGTGCTGGCCGTGCTCCTCTTCTGCGTCGGCCTGTACGGCGTGCTCGCCCGACGCAACGCCATCCTCGTGCTGATGTCGGTGGAGCTGATGCTCGGCTCCGTCAACCTCAACCTCGTCGCCTTCGACGTCTGGCTCCGCGACTCCCTGCACGCCGGGCAGTCCCTCGCGGTGTTCGTGATCGCCGTGGCCGCCGCCGAGATCGGCATCGGCCTGGCGATCGTGCTCATGGTGTACCGCGGCCGCGGCACCGCCGACATCGACAAGCTGCGCGACCTCGCCGAACCGGCCGGGCAGCGGGCCGGCGACGACACCGAACCCGCCCGGGACGAGAAGGCCGAGGCCGCCGCGTGAACACCGTCACCCTCGCCGTCCTCGTCCCCCTCCTGCCCTTCCTCGGCGCCGTCGCCGGTCTGCTGCTCGGCCGCACCGCCCCCGGCCTGGTCCGGCCGCTGGCCGTGCTGCCGACCCTCGCGTCCGCCGTGCTGGCGGGGCTCGTCGCCCACCGCCAGGGCGGCGGCGCGGCGATCGACGCGGCCACCAGGCTCACCGAAACCGGCTCCGTGCCGATCGACCTGGCCCTGCACCTCGACGGTTTCGCGGTGCTGGTCGCCGTGCTCGTCGGCGTCGTCGCCACCTGCGTCCAGCTCTACTCCACCGGCTACCTCCGCGAGGACCCCCGCTACCCGTCGTACGCGGCGCTGGTCTCCCTCTTCACCGCCGCGATGCTGCTGGTCGTCTACTCCGGCGACCTGATGGTGCTCCTGGTCGGCTGGGAGATCATGGGCATCTGCTCGTACTTCCTGGTCGGCCACTACTGGGAGACCAAGGAGGCGCGTTCGGCCTCCCTCAAGGCGTTCCTGGTCACCAAGCTCGGCGACGTCCCCTTCCTCTTCGGCGTGTTCGCGCTGGCCGCCGACGCCGGAACGTTCCGGATCAACGGCATCCTCACCGCCACCGTCTCCGGCGACGGCCTCGACCACCCCACGCTCATCGCGCTGCTGCTGCTCGCCGGTGTGGCCGGCAAGTCGGCGCAGTTCCCGCTGCACACCTGGCTTCCCGACGCGATGGCCGGCCCCACCCCCGTCTCGGCGCTCATCCACGCCGCGACCATGGTCGCCGCCGGTGTGTACGTCGTGGCCAGGCTGCTGCCCGTCTTCACCGCCTCCACCGCCGCGCTCATCGTGCTGGCGGTGATGGCCGCGGTGACGATGGCCGGCTCGGCGCTGGCGGCGCTCGCGCAGGACGACATCAAGCGCGTGCTGGCGTACTCCACCATCGGCCAGCTCGGCTACATGACCGGCGCGCTGGCCGTCGGCTCCCGCGACGCGGCCGTCTTCCACCTCCTGTCCCACGGCGCCTTCAAGGCGCTGCTCTTCCTGGCCGCGGGCGTGGTCATCCACGCCGCCGGCACCAACTCGCTGGCCGCGATGTCCCGGATGAGCGGGCTGCGGCGGAGCGTCCCCGACGCGTACTGGACGATGACCGTCGCGCTGCTGGCGCTGGCCGCCATCCCGCCGTTCGCCGGCTTCTTCTCCAAGGAGGCCGTGCTGGGCGTGGCCGAACACGCCGCTACCGGCGACGCGTCCGGCGTACCGACCTCCGCCGGCTGGATCGTGCTGGTCGCCGGGCTGCTGACCGCCCTGCTCACCGCCGCCTACGCCGCCCGGCTGTGGCTGCTGGCGTTCCACGGCAGGGGCGAACCGGCCCCGGCCGCCGCCCTCGCGGAACGAGCGGGTCAGGCAGCCCACCCCCCGGGTGAGGACGCGGCCCACGCTCCCCACAAGCTGCCCGCCGTGATGAACGCGGTCCTGTGGATCCTCTTCATCCCGACCCTCGGCTTCGGCCTCACCCTCGACGTCCTCCCCGACTGGTTCGACGGGGAGTCGCTGAGGCCGACCCTCATCACCGCCGTCCTCGGCACGGGCCTCGCCGCCGTCGGCCTGCTCGCGATGTACGCCGCCTGGCGCCAGACCGAGGCCGCCGCCGCCCGCACCGAGCTGGGCGCGGTCGCCGCCCACCCCGAGGGCGAACCGTTCGTCGTCGAGGTCGAGGCCATCACCAGCCACGAGCCCGCGTACGGCGATATCGCCGCCGCCCCGGTGGAGACGCCGTCCGGCCGCCCCACGGACCCCGGCCGGATACTGCTCGGCCCCGCCCTGTACCGGCACGCCGCCGCCGGCTTCCATCTGGACGCGCTGTACGCCGCGCTGTTCGTCCGCCCCGTCCTGGCATGCGCGCAGCTGGTGCGCTTCCTGGACCGCACGGTCGTCGACACGTACGTCAGTGGCGCCGGGGCCACCCCGCGGCTGCTGGGCGGGGCCGTCCGCCGGATCCAGACCGGCAACGTGCAGACCTACGTCAGCGCCCTGCTGGCCGGCTCACTCGTCCTGGCCGTCGCCGCGGTCGTCGCCGCCACGGGGAGCTGACCTATGAATGAGACCGCCATGCAGTTGATCCTCGCCGCCATCGTCGTCCTCCCCCTGCTGGGCTCTGTCGCCGCGCTGCTCCCCGCCCCGCCCGGGCTGAAGGGCAAGGGCCCCGAGCAGGCGGTGCTGCGGCACGGCGTCACCGTCACCGGTGCGGTCTTCGTGCTCTCCGTCGTGCTGGCCGCCGGCTTCGACCAGGACGACCCGTCCGCCATCCAGGCCGGCACGGACGTCAGCTGGATCCCCGCGCTCGGCATCCGGCTGCACCTCGGCGTCGACGGCGTCTCGCTCCCCCTCCTGGTCCTGACCGCGCTGCTCACCTTCCTCTGCGCGATCTACACCTACTTCGCCGCGTCATCCCGGGGGGAAACCCCCGGACCCCCTGTGCCCGAAGGCCCCTCCGCGAAGGCCTTCGTGGCCCTGCTGCTCGTCCTCGAGTCCGGCATGCTCGCCACCTTCGCCGTCCTCAACCTGCTGCTGTTCTTCCTGGCCTTCGAGATGGTCCTCATCCCGATGTACTTCCTGATCGCGCGCTGGGGCGGCGCCGGGCGGCAGGCGGCGGCCTGGAAGTTCATCCTCTACACCCTGCTCGGCTCCGTGATCATGCTGCTGGGGTTCCTCCTCATCGGCATCAAGGGCGGCACCTTCGACATGGTGGCACTCGCCACTGACAACGGCTCGGGCCTGACCCGGTCCGTGCAGGTCACCGCCGTACTGGCCATCGGTCTCGGCCTCGCCGTGAAGACCCCGATGTGGCCGCTGCACAGCTGGCTCCCCGACGCCCACACCGCCGCCCCCACCGTGGGCTCGGTGCTGCTGGCCGGGGTCCTGCTGAAGATGGGCACCTACGGTTTCGTACGCCTCGTCCTGCCCATCGCCCCCGAGGGCGCCCACGAACTCGCCCCGTACCTAGCCGCCTTCGGCGTCGTCGGCATCATCTACGGATCCCTCGCCTGCCTGGCGCTGACCCGCACCGGCGCCAAGGGCGACCTCAAGCGCCTCATCGCGTACAGCTCCGTCGGCCACATGGGCTTCGTCCTGCTGGGCATCGCCACCCTCACGCCCACCGGCGTCAACGGCGCGCTCTTCGCCAACATCGCCCACGGCCTCATCACCGGCCTGCTGTTCTTCCTGGTCGGCTCGCTGAAGGACCGCACCGGCACCACCGACCTCGACCAGCTCGCCGCCCGCGACGGGGGAGCCCTCTACGGCCGCGCCCCCCGGCTCGGCGGGCTCATCGCCTTCGGCGCCGTCGCCTCCCTCGGCCTGCCCGGACTCGCCGGGTTCTGGGGCGAGATGCTCGCGATGTTCGGCGCGTTCCGGCCCGCCGAGGGCCTCAGCCGTCCCGCGTTCCTCACCTTCATGGCCCTCGCCGGCTTCGGCACGCTGCTCACCGCCGCGTACCTGCTGCTCGTCGTCCGCCGCGTGTGCATGGGCCCGCGCGCCGCCGAGGAGCCGCGCATCCCCGACGTCCGCGGATACGAGTTCGCCGCCTGGACGCCGCTCGTCGTCCTCACCGTGCTGGGCGGGCTGTGGCCGGCGGCCCTGATCTCCCTGACCGACCCCGCCGTCCAGAAGCTCCTCACGGGAGGCCGCTGATGACCCGCGCCGTCCCGCACCGCCGCCGCTCCGGAGGCCGCCGATGAACCTGGTCCAGTCCGTCGACTGGGTCGCCATCGCGGCGCCCACGATCGCCGCGCTCGCCGGCCTCGCGCTGCTCGTCGCCGACCTGTTCGTCCCCGAGAGCCGCAAGCACCTCCTCGGCTGGGGCGCCGTCGCAGGCCTCGCGGCCGCCGCCCTCAGCCTGCTGCCGCTGGTCGGCGACCACCGCGCCACGTTCTGCCTCACCGACACCCCGGACGTCTGCTCGTACCGGGCGGACGGCTTCACCCTCGTCGTACAGCTGCTGGTCTTCGGCGGCGCGCTGCTGACGGCTCTGCTCAGCATCAGCGACGTCAAGGAGACCAGGCTCCCCGAGGGCGAGTTCTGGTTCCTGCTGCTGTCCTCCGTCGCGGGCGCCGCGCTGCTGCCCGCCGCGCGCGACTTCGCGACGCTGATCATCGCGCTGGAGGTGGCGTCGCTGCCCGCGTTCGCGCTGGTGGGACTGAGGCGCGGGGACCGGCTGTCGGCGGAGGCGGCGCTGAAGTTCTTCCTCTCCTCCGTCATCGCGACCGCCGTGGCGCTGCTGGGCGTCAGCTTCGTGTACGCCGCCTCCGGCAGCCTGCACTTCGACGTCGTCGGCGAGGCGCTTGCGCAGACCGACCCGCAGCTGCGGACCCTCGCGCAGGCGGGCGTGGCGCTCACGCTCGTCGGCTTCGCGTTCAAGACCGCGGCCGTGCCCTTCCACTTCTGGGTGCCCGACACCTACGTCGGCGCTCCCGTGCCCGTCGCCGCGTATCTGTCGGTGGTCGGCAAGGCGGTCGGCTTCACCGGCCTGATCCTGGTCACGCTGCTGGCCTTCCCCGGTTACGCCGATGTGTGGGGACCGGTCATGGCCGTGCTCGCGGCGCTCACGATGACCGTCGGCAACGTCGCCGCCCTGCGCCAGCGGGCCGACGCCCCGCACAGCGCGGTCCGGCTGCTGGCGTGGTCGTCCGTGGCCCAGGCCGGATATCTGCTGGTGCCGATCGCCGCCGCCGGCTACGCCGACGACCCGTCGAGGGCCGTCGGCTCGACCCTGTCGTACGCCCTCATGTACGCGGTGGTGAACCTCGGCGCCTTCGCCGTCGTCGCCGCGACCGGGCAGCGGCGCATCGCCGACATGCGCGGCCTGTACGCCGCGCATCCGCTCACCGCTCTGGCACTGGCGTTCTTCCTGATCAACCTGGCCGGACTGCCGCCGGGCATCATCGGCCTGTTCGCCAAGGTCGCGGTCCTCGGCACGGCCGTCGACGCGGGCCTGGGCTGGCTGGCGGTCGTGATGGCGGTGAACGTAGTCGTCGGCCTCTATTACTACCTGCGCTGGACGGCCCAGCTGTTCCGCGAACCGGAGGGTGAGCGGGCCGTCGCGGTCCGTGCGCCCGCGGTGCTGCGGGTGGCGACGGCGCTGGCGGGGGTGCTCGCCGTCGCCCTGTCCGGGGCGCCGCAGCTGATCCTGAAGTTCGCGGACCAGGCGCTGCTGTAGGGCGTCCGGGCCGGACGGCCGTTCGGACCCGCCACCTGCGTCAACGCGTGACGGAAGGTCACCCGTGCGGCGTAATTCCAGTCATGTGGCGCCGGGGAACCGGCGGCTCTCGCCTCGCGTTGCCCAAAGAGGGAGGGTCCACTGGTGGTGGGGCACGGCCTCACCACGTCAGCCGCCTGACCTGGCGGACCGGCGGACGGACTGGACAGGGCTCGACTCCCTGACGCACGTTTTGGAGGGCGCACGGTGCACCGGTCGAACAACGGGCTGAAGACGGCCGCACTGCTGGGCGGGATGTCCGCGCTGATCCTCCTGATCGGCAGCGCCTTCGGCCGTACGGGCCTGATCGTCGCGTTCTTCATCGCGCTCGCCACCAACGCGTACGCCTACTGGAACAGCGACAAGCTGGCCCTGCGGGCCATGCGGGCGCGGCCGGTGAGCGAGATCGAGGCGCCCGCCCTCTACCGGATCGTGCGGGAGCTCTCCAACCAGGCCCGCCAGCCCATGCCCCGGCTCTACATCTCCCCGACGGCCGCCCCCAACGCCTTCGCCACCGGACGCGATCCGCGCAACGCGGCCGTCTGCTGTACGGAGGGCATCCTGCGGATCCTCAACGAGCGGGAGCTGCGCGGGGTGCTCGGGCACGAGCTGATGCACGTCTACAACCGGGACATCCTGATCTCCTCCGTGGCGGGCGCGCTGGCGTCCGTGGTGATGTTCCTGGCCAACTTCGCCTGGCTGATCCCCAGCGGCGGCGGCCGGGACAACGACGGCCCGGGCCCGATCGGCATGCTGCTGATCATCATCCTCGGCCCGATCGCGGCGTCGATCATCAAGCTGGCGATCAGCCGCTCCCGCGAGTACGCGGCGGACGAGACCGGCGCCCAGCTCACCGGCGACCCGCTGGCGCTGGCCAGCGCGCTGCGCAAGCTGGAGTCCGGCACGGCGCAGCTGCCGCTGCCCCCGGAGCCCCGGATCGAGACGGCCAGCCACATGATGATCGCCAGCCCCTTCGGCCCGAAGGCCCGCGGCGGCGCGAACCTCTTCTCGACGCACCCGCCGATGAACGAGCGCATCCGCCGCCTGGAGTCGATGGCGGGCGGGCAGCGCTGAGGACTCCCAGGGTCGCCCCTCAGGGCCGAATCAGGGTCGTCCCATACCCCGGGCCCTCGCCCCGGACGCCGGATCCTGGGACCCTGGGATCATGAAGACGCTGCTGAACCTGATCTGGCTCGTCCTGTGCGGTCTGTGGATGGCCCTCGGTTACGTCCTGGCGGGCGTGATCCTCTGCATCACGATCATTGGCATCCCCTTCGGCATCGCCAGCTTCCGCATCGCGGGCTACGCCCTGTGGCCCTTCGGCCGCACCACGGTGGAACGCCACGACGCGGGCGCCCCCTCGGTCATCGGCAACGTCCTGTGGCTGATCCTGGCCGGCTGGTGGCTCGCCCTCGGCCACATCATGACGGGCATCGCCCTGTGCATCACGATCATCGGCATCCCGCTGGGCATCGCCAACTTCAAGATGATCCCGATCTCCCTCCTCCCCCTGGGCCGCGAAATCGTCCCGACGGACCGGCCGTTCGCCACGCGGTGAGGTTCAGCGGGGCCGGTGCGGCGCGCCCGCAATCGTCCTGACCAGCCCCGCGGCCTCCGCCACCACCGCCTCCAGCGACCCGTGGACCCCCACCTCCGGTCGCGCCAGCCGCAACTGCTCCACCACGTCCAGCCGCCGCGGATAGGCCGGATCCGCGCCCACCGCCAGCCGTGCTCCGCGGGTGACGTGGACTCCCAGTTCGTACAGGGCGATCGGCTGCGGCCCCGGCGACGCCGGGAACCAGAAGAGGATCACGTCCGCCCGGCGCAGGTGGCGGTGCTCCCACTCGATCTGCTCCGTCGCGTCCGCGACCGCGCTGCGGCGGCGGGGGTTGAGCCGCTACTGCGGCGCCGAGGACCGCCGCGCCCGGAACGCCGCCGCCTTCACGCGGTTCTGGCAGGACGTGGAGCAGAACTGGCGGCCCGCGTTGCGGGACGTGTCGACGTACACGCGGTCGCACGACGGGGCGCCGCACACGCCGAGGCGGCCGGCCAGGTCGCTGCCCAGGGCCAGCGCCAGGCCCGTCGCGCAGCCCGCGCTCCAGCCCACCGCGAGGCTGTCGTCGCGGCCGTGGAAGTGCAGCTGCCAGGGCTCGCCGGGGGAGCGGTCGAGCTGGGGGCGGGCGCCCGTGGACCCCAGGAGGGCGTTCACCGCTGCCGCCGCCGCGTCGAGGTCCGAGGCGGCCGCCGCCTCGAAGACCGCGCGCAGCCGGCCCGCCGTGCCGGCCAGGTACGCCGCCTCCTCGCCGGCCACCGCCGCCGCGTCCGTGCGCGGCAGCGCGGCCGCGATCGCCGCCGGGAGGTCGGCGGGCGTCTCGTACGGCCTGCCGCGGGCGAACCCCGGGGTCAGGCCGTTGACGAGCGCGACCGACGCGTCCAGCAGCACCGTGACGTGACTGTCGAACATCACTTGACCAGTTACCCCGCTTCCGTCTAACGTGGCCGTCAATCGTCACTGACAATACCTCATTCACCAGTGACGCGAACGGGGGAACCCATGCCACGCCTCGTCTGGCTGCTCGTCGCCGCCCGCACCGTCAACCGGCTCGGCGCCTTCTCGCTGTCCTTCCTCACCGTCCTGATCAGCGACGACTTCGGCGCCGGCCCGACGACCGCCGGCCTCGTCTCCGCCGCCTTCGGCCTCGCGACCATCCCCTCCCGCCTGCTGGGCGGACGCCTCGCCGACCGTCTCGGCCCGCGCCGCACCATCGTGCTGGGCCTCGGCGGCTGCGCGGCGGCCCAGCTCGGGCTCGCCACGGCCGGCACCCTGACCGGGGCGGTCGTGGCCGCGGTCGCCCTCGGCCTGGTCTTCGAGCTGTACGAACCGCCCAGCCAGGCGCTGATCGCCGAGGCCGTCGGACCCGAGCTGCGGGTGCGCGCGTACAGCCTGCTGAACGCCGCCCTCGCGGCAGGCGGCATCGGCGCCGGGCTGCTGGCGGCCGGGCTCGGACGGTGGGACCTGCGCTGGCTGTTCGTCGCCGACGCCGCGACCTGCGCCCTGTGCGCGGCCGTGCTGTACGCCGTCCTGCCCGCGGACCGGACGCGCGCACGCGCCGGCGAAGGGGACACAAAGGACGTCCGTCCCTGGCGCGACCGCCGGCTGCTGCTCCTCCTCGCCTTCGGCACCGGCTTCGCCCTCGTCTACATGCAGGTCCTGACCCTTCTGCCCCTCGCCCTGCGGGCGCGCGGTCACGAACCGGCGGACTCCGGCCTGCTGTTCACCGCCTCCGCCGTCGCCCTGATCGCGACGCAGCCCCTTCTGCGCGTAAGGCGGATCGCGCGGCTCCCCGTGCACAGGGCACTCGCCGCCGGTTACGTGATCCTGGCCGCCGCCCTCGCCGGCTTCGCGGCCTTCTCCTCGCTGCCCGCCCTGCTGGCGGCGGCCGCCCTCTGGGGCCTCGGCGAACTGCTCGTCATGGGCCGCGCGTTCGCCCTCGTGGCGGACCTCGCCCCGCCCGGCGGAACGGGCCGCTATCTGGCGGTGTACGGCATCAGCTGGGGCATCGCGACCGTCGCCGCCCCGGTCACCGGCACCCAACTGCTCCAGCACGCGGGCGTCACCCCGCTCTGGGCGGGCACGGCCGCCCTGTGCCTGTGCCTGGCGGCCGGTCAGCGACTGCTCAGGGACGCTTCCCGGACGACGCCGAAGCTCAAGGACGCTTCTCGATCCGCACCGAAATCTCCGTCTGCTCGCAGAAGTCCTGCAGCGGCGGCGACCCCACCGCGCAGTGGTGCCGGCAGGGAGGCTCGACAGGCTGAGCGGCCGCCGCAGGCTCCTCCAGCACGTCCGACCTGATCGTCAGCCACGCCAGCACGGCTCCCAGTGCCAGCAGCCCCGCGCAGATCACCACCGCCGCCCGCCAGCCGTCCCCGAAGGCCGACGGATCCCGGTAGTCGTCGCCCGACAGCCCCACCGCGAGCGGCAGCGCCGCCACCGCGAGCAGTCCGGCGGCCCGCGCCACGGCGTTGTTCACCCCGGACGCCACCCCCGCGTACCGGGTCTCCACCGCCCCCAGCACGGTGGCGGTCAGCGGGGCCACGGTGATCGCGAGCCCGAGCCCGAACACCACCACCGCGGGCAGCACATCGGCGGCGTACGACGCCCCCTCGCCGATCCGCAGCATCAGCAGCAGACCGGCCGCCGACACCGCCGGGCCGACGGTCATCGGGATCCGCGGCCCGATGCGCTGCGCCAGCTTCCCCGAACGCTCCGACAGCAGCAGCATCACCACGGTGACGGGCAGCAGCGCCGCCCCGGCGGCCAGCGGGCTGAACCCGGCCTCGACCTGCAGCTCCAGCACCAGGAAGAAGAACACCCCGCCCAGCGCCGCGTACACCGCGAAGGTCACCAGGTTCGCGGCGGTGAACTGCCGTACGGAGAACAGCGACAGCGGCAGCATCGGATGCGCGCTGTGCCGCTCCAGCCAGACGAACCCCGCGAAGCCCGCGACACCCACCGCGACGCTCACCACGGTGACCGCCGGCGACGTCCCGCTCTCCGCCGCCGCGATCAGCGCGTACGTCACCCCCGCCAGCCCCACCGCACCGAGCGCCGCGCCCGCCCAGTCGAAGCGCCCGGTCGCCGACTCGTCCCGGCTCTCGGGTACATGGCGGGCGGCGATCAGGACGACGGCGGCGGCGAGGGGGACGTTGATGAAGAACACCCAGCGCCAGCTCGCCGACTCCACCAGCCAGCCGCCCAGCAGCGGCCCCAGCGCCCCCGCGATCCCGCCGAGCCCCGACCAGACGCCGATGGCCCGCGCGCGGTCCTCCTGGACGTACGACGCCTGGATCAGCGCCAGCGAACCGGGCGTCAGCAGCGCGCCGCCGATCCCCTGCAGGGCGCGGGCGGCGATCAGGGTGCCGATGTCGGGGGCGAGCCCGCACAGCAGCGAGGCGAGCGCGAACCAGACCACGCCGATGACGAAGACCTTCCGCCGTCCGTAGCGGTCGCCGAGCGCGCCGCCGAGCAGGATCAGGGCGGCGAGCGTCAGGGTGTAGCTGTTCACCGTCCACTGCAGGCCGGCCAGCGAGGCGTCCAGATCCTCGCCGATCGCGGGCAGTGCGACGTTGACGACGGTGGAGTCGAGGAACGTGATTCCGGAGCCGATGACGACGGCCGCGAGCAGCCACCGTCCGGCCGGCTCGTTCAGCCTCAGGCCGGGAGAGGACGCCATGTGCACGACCGTACTCCCCCTCCGGTGGCGGCGTGCGTCGAAGATCGACGTGACACGTAGGAAATTTCCTACGTATAGTCGGGGGCATGAACATCACCCACACGCGATTCGTCACCGTCCCCGTCTCCGACCAGGACCGGGCCAAGCAGTTCTACGCCGGGACCCTCGGCTTCGAGGTCGTCGCCGACCACCAGATGGGCCCGGTGCGCTGGCTCGGCGTCGCGCCGAAGGGCGAGCGGACCTACTTCGTCCTCGCCTCCGAGTCCATGGGCTTCACCCCCGGCACCGTCCGCGGCACGATGCTGGTGACCAGTAGCCTGGACGCCGACTGCGCCGAGCTGCGCGCGGCCGGGGTGGAGGTCGAGGGCCCCGTCGAGCAGCCCTGGGGCCGGCAGGCGACGCTGAAGGACCCCGACGGCAACGCGTTCGTGCTGACCGAGGAGTCCTGACCGAGGGGTTCCGACCGAAGAGTCCCGACCAAGGAGCCCTGACCCCTGATGCCGGCTGCCCCCGCCCCCGCCACGGCGGACCGTGTCTTCGCCGCGCTGGCCAGTCCCGTGCGCCGCGAGGTGCTGCGGCTGCTGCGCGAGGGCGGGCCGCAGCCCGTACAGCTGCTGGCGGACCACTTCGACATGCGGCGGCCCAGCTTCTCGGAGCACCTGAAGGTGCTCCGGGACGCCGGGCTGGTCAGCGAGCGGCGGGCAGGCCGGCAGCGGATGTACCGGCTCGAGGCGGGACCGCTGACCGAGGTGGCCGACTGGCTCGGCCCGTACGAGCGGTTCTGGCGGGAGAAGCTGGCCGGGCTCGGCGATCTGCTGGACGAGATGCCGGACGATGAGCCCTCGTGAACGACTCCGCCGACAGCGCCTCCCGCGACGACTTCGAGAAGTCCGGTGCCTTCGCCGACCCGGATCCCACCACGATCCACCTCGACCGGTTCCTGCCGCACCCGCCGCGCAAGGTGTGGCGGGCGCTGACCGAGCCCGACCTCATCGCCCGCTGGCTGATGCCCGGCGACTTCCGCCTCGAGGTCGGCCACCGCTACACCCTGACCTCCCTCCCACGCCCCGGCACGGGCTTCTCCGGCACGGTCCGGGCGGAGGTCCTGGCGTACGAGCAGGAGCGCATGCTCAGCGTCCGCTGGCAGGACGCGGCCCCCGGCAACTCCGCCGACTGGACGATCACCTGGACCCTGGAGCCGGAGGGCCGCGGCACCCGGCTGTTCCTGGTCCACGCGGGCTTCGACCCGGACGACCCGCTGCAGCGCCGCGCGCACGGCGTCATGGGCGGCGGCTGGGCGTCCATGGTGTTCCCCGGCCTGGAACGGGTGCTCGCGGAACTCCCGTGACCAGTACGCCGTACGGGACTCCCGTGACCAGCACGTAGCCCCCCGTTCATCCGCCCCTGCTCTCCTGACGGCGGCAACCCCGCACAAGGAGAGGCGCCCGCATGCCCCCGGAGACCGTCGACGACCTGATGGCGCTGCTCGAGCGCTGCCGCGGCGCCTGGGACGCCCCCGACCGCAGCGGCGACCCCGTCGACCTGCACGACCACGGACTCCAGACCGCCGCGCTGCTGCGCCGTGACCACCCGGGGGACCCGGAGCTGCAGATCGCGGGCCTGGTGCACGACCTCGGCCATCTGCTGCGCCCGGCGGACGACGCGGGCCACGCCCGTACCGCCGCCGACGCCGTACGGCCGCTGCTGGGGGAGCGGGTGGCGCGGCTGGTGGAGCTCCACGTCCCGGCGAAGCGCTATCTGGCCGCCGTACGCCCCGAGCGTGCCCTGTCCGCGCAGAGCGGGCTGACGCTGCGGCTGCAGGGAGGGGCCATGACGGCCGACGAGGCCGACGCGTTCGAGGAGGACGAACTGGCCGCCGCCGCCGTCGCCCTGCGGCTGGCCGACGACGCGGGCAAGGTCGTCGGCCTGGACGCGGGCAGCCTCGCGGACTGGCGTCCGGTGCTGGAACAGGTCGCGGAACGGGCGGCGGAACGGATCAGGCCGCCCGCGCCACCGCTTCGGTGACCGGGACCCCGCCCTCGACCAGCTCCAGCGTCCGCCCAGCGGTGCCCGGCGCGTCCAGGAGCGCCAGAAGCACCGCGGCGACGTCGTCGCGCGTCACCGCGCCGCGTCCGGTGTGCTCCGCCAGGTTCACCAGGCCCGTGCCCGGGCCGTCCGTCAGCCGGCCGGGGCGCAGGATGGTCCAGTCGAGCGACTCGTGGGCCCGCACCGCGTCGTCCGCGGCGGTCTTCGCCCGCAGGTACGCCGCGAACACCGGATCCGTGCCCGGCGGCGGATCGCGGTCCGTGCCCATCGCCGATACGACGACGAAGCGCCGTACCCCCGCCGCCTCGGCGGCGTCCGCGAACAGCACGGCGGCCGCCCGGTCCACGGTGTCCTTGCGGGCCTCCCCGCTGCCCGGCCCGGCCCCGGCGGCGAACACCGCGGCGTCGGCGGACCGCAGATGCGGGACGACGTCCTCGACCGAGGCCGTCTCCAGATCGCAGACCACCGGCTCCGCCCCCGCCGCCAGCAGCGCGCCGGCCTGCCCGGGTTTGCGGATGATCCCCGCGACCTGGTCACCGCGCGCGGCGAGCAGTCGCTCCAGCCGCAGCGCGATCTGTCCGTGTCCTCCAGCGATGACGATGCGCATGGTCCCGACGGTACGTCACACCGGGACGTCCGGCTCTGCACGGCCAGCCCCACCAGCCCGTACATCCCCACCGACCCCACCAACCCCATCAACCCCACAGAACCGAACAAACCCCACCCACCCCATCGGCCCGTGCAACCATCCGGCCTCCCCGGATGTCTCCCTCACGACCGCTGAAAACGAACGGTCGTCGAACACGCTGAAGGAGCCCGTCATCCGTACCGCTCGCACCACCCTGACCGCCGCCCTGTGCGTCTCCGCGATAGCCGTCGGCGCCACCGCCTGCGGCACCATGGAGAACCTGTCCGCCGGCCAGAAGCTGACCCGCGCCTTCGACAAGGTGGGCGAGCAGACGTCGCTGCACCTGACCCTCGGACTCGACGCCACCCCGGCCGAGCTGATCGCGCTCAGCAAGGACGACAAGGACCCGCTGGACGCCAAGACCGCGCGGTTCGTCTCCGGTATGGAGATCAGCTACGACGTCACCTCCAAGAAGGCCATCGGCAAGACCGGGGAGAAGGACGTCACCGGCCAGCGCATCGCCCTCTCCGGCCCCGACGGTGAACTGCTCGAGCTCCGCATCATCGGCAAGGACGCCCTCTACGCCCGCGCCGATCTGCAGCAGTTCGCCGACCTGACCGGCGAGAAGATGCCCTCGGCGGCGGAGATCCCGCCGGAGGCGGGCGCGCTGGGCGACTTCTTCGAAGGCGACTGGATCAAGCTCGACCTGGCGAAGCTGGAGAAGTTCTCCAAGGAGATGGAGAAGCAGGGCGCCGCCGCCGGCGCCGTGCCGGGCCTGGGCACGCCCAGCCTGTCGCCGGAGACCGGCAAGAAGCTGTTCAAGGACCTGAAGAAGGCGTTCGCCGGCGAGGTCACGCTCAAGAACAAGGGCGAGGTCGACGGCCTCGACCAGGTGACCGCCACGGCCAACGCCCGCAGCCTCGTGGACGTGCTGTTCGACGCCGTCTCCCCGTACGCCAAGGACCTGGGGATGCCGGGCGAGTTCCCGAAGCCGACGGCCAAGGACCTCAAGGACATCCCGAACAAGCGGGTGGCGGTCGACTTCTTCCTGAAGGACGGCGCCCTCGACTCGGCGTCCGTGAACCTCGGCGTGCTCACCGCCGAGAAGGACGACGACCTCGGGCTGAAGGCCGAGTTCGGCGAGGCCGACGCGGTGGAGGCGCCGTCGGGCGCCGCCGAGCTGGACATCGAGCAGATCGCCCAGGCCATGATGGGGAGCAAGGGCGCGGGCCTGGACTACTGACGTCCTGGTACCCGGCAGGGACAACCACCGCCGGGGGGCGCCTCATTCGCCCCCCGGCACCTCCCCGCGCGGCCCCTGGCGCGGCAGTTCGAGCTCCGCGGCGCCCGCGGAGTCGCAGTACTCCCGCACCGCGCTGGTACGCGCCACCACGCGCCCCCGGTGCACCACGATGCGGCTGTACGCCAGTGAGAGCGCCGCCGCGATCCGCTCCCCGCGCACCGCCAGCAACTCCGCCGGGAAACCGGCCTCGATCCGCACCTCCGCCAGCCCCAGCGCCGCCCGCGCCTGCCCGCTCACCACGTCGTACGCCTGCTCCGGCGCGGCCTGCCCCAGCGACGCCAGCAGATACGCGGCCTCCAGCGGATCCCCCCGCCCGACGGGGTTCGCCGCGTCCCGCAGCGCACCGCTGCCCGCCGCCACCCGCACCCCGGCCGCCCGCAGCAGCCGTACGGGGGCCATCTGCGGGGTGAAGCCGCGCCCGCTGCGCGTGCGGGTCGCCGCCACCGCCGCGCAGTCCCCCTGCGGCAGGCACACCACGCCCACCCCGGCCGCGGCCAGTTGCTCGGCCGCCCGCGCGGCCACCGGCTGCGGCAGCCCGGCCAGTCCCGTGCCGGGGCCGATCACCGCCCCCGTCGCCAGCCCCGCCGCGGCCGAGGCGAGCCGGGCCAGGCGTGCCGGGTCGCCGGCGTCCGTGTGCAGGTCGACCGGCAGCCCGTGCTCGGCGGCGAGGTGCAGCACCGCCTCCGTATGCCCCGAGGGGTCGGGGTCCAGGTCCGGGCAGCCGCCCACCACGCCGGCGCCCATCTTCACCGCGTCGCGCAGCATCGCCAGCCCGTCCGCGCCGGCGGTACCGGTCAGCAGCCGGGGCAGGGCGACGACGGTCACGTCCACCAGCCCGCGCAGCGACTGCCGGGCCCGCAGCGCCCCCTGCAGGGCGGCCAGCCCCTGTACGTCGCCGATCCGCACATGGGTGCGCAGCGCGGTCGCGCCGTGCCCCAGCTGCAGCAGGGCGGCCTCGGTGGTGCGGCGCTGGACGTTCTGCGCGGTGCACGCCACGGGCTCCTCCGGGTCGGCCGTGAACGCCGACTCGCCATGGGCGTGGGGCTCGGCGGGGGCCGGCAGCAGCAGATAGCCGGTGAGGTCGACCAGGCTGCCGCGCGACTGCTCCGCCTGCGCCGGTACGAGACTGCCCGCCGTACCCACCGCCTGGATCCGCCCGCCCCCGAGCCGGACGTCCACGATCCGGCCGTCGGCGAGCCGTCCGCCGGAGAGGATCAGGACGCCCGGAGCGTCGGTGGACGGTTGCTGGGGCCGGCCGGCCCGGTCCTCGGCCATCGTCCTCCCGGGAGGATGTGGTGATCGTCACGCAGTGTGCCCGACGAGCCTAGGGGCGGAGGAGGCCCGCTGCCCGAAGCCGCGCCGTCGCGCGCGCCTCACGCGCCCCTGCGCCCCCGCGCGCGTCACCCAGGTCGGGGACGGGGGACAGATACGGATTTCACCTTCGGCCGCTCACCGTGTAATGTCTTCATCGCTCGCCCCAATAGCTCAGTCGGCAGAGCGTCTCCATGGTAAGGAGAAGGTCAACGGTTCGATTCCGTTTTGGGGCTCTGGTGCACAACGCGCTTCGCTATCCTGGAGGCGCCGAAGCATCAAAGCGGTGTAGCTCAGTCGGTAGAGCAAGCGGCTCATAATCGCTGTGTCACCGGTTCAAGTCCGGTCACCGCTACTCACTCACGGTAGCCGATTGTAGGCTCAGTCCTCCGATCGGCTACTCTTTCTGCGTTCATCCCGATCCGCCGTCAAGGAGCACTCACGTGGCTGCCACCGACGTCCGCCCGAAGATCACGCTGGCCTGCGTGGAGTGCAAGGAGCGGAACTACATCACCAAGAAGAACCGGCGTAACAACCCGGACCGCATGGAGATGAAGAAGTTCTGCCCGCGCTGCAACTCCCACACCGCGCACCGCGAGACTCGATAAGGCGGACCTTCCCAGGTCTGACGTCGAGAGGCCGGCCCCCACAATCCGGGGACCGGCCTCTTGTCGTATCCACCACGGCACGGCGCCCGGGTGTCCGTCAGACTGGACACGTACAGCGACGCCGGACGCGTGCGGTGATGTGCCGCGTCGGACCACGGCGTACCCAGCAGCAGCAGGAGGGCCGATGGCGCTCGACCAGACCTTCGTGGGGCGGACCTATCCCCCCACCGATCCGTACGAGGTCGGCCGGGAGAAGATCCGCGAGTTCGCCGAGGCGATCGGCGACGCGAACCCCGTGTACACCGACGTCGAGGCGGCCAAGGCGCTGGGCCACCCGGACGTGATCGCGCCGCCGACGTTCGTGTTCGCCCTCACGTACAAGGCCGCCGCCCAGGTCGTCACGGACCCGCAGCTGGGCCTGGACTTCAGCCGCGTGGTGCACGGCGACCAGAAGTTCGCCTACCGCCGCCCCGTACGCGCCGGGGACCGGCTCACCGTCACCTCGTCCATCGCGTCGATCAAGTCGCTCGCCGGGAACGACATCCTGGACATCCGCGGCGAGGTGCACGACGAGACGGGCGAGCTGGTGGTCACCGACACGATCAAGCTGGTGGCGCGGGCCGCCGGGGACGGGGAGTGACCGGCATGACGGTCTCGTACGACTCGGTCGCCGTCGGCGACGAGCTGCCCGCGCAGAGCTTCGCCGTGACACGCGCCACGCTGGTGCAGTACGCGGGGGCCTCGGGGGACTTCAACCCGATCCACTGGAACGAGAAGTTCGCCAAGGAGGTCGGGCTCCCCGACGTCATCGCGCACGGCATGTTCACCATGGCCTCCGCCGCCCGCGTGGTGACGGACTGGGCGGGCGACCCGGGCGCGGTCGTCGACTACGGCGTGCGCTTCACCAAGCCGGTCGTCGTGGCGAACGACGACAGGGGCGCTGTGATCGAGGTCTCCGGCAAGATCGCGGCCAAGGACGACGAGGCGCGGACGGTGCGCGTGGACCTGACGGCGGTCTCGGACGGCCAGAAGGTCCTGGGTATGGCGCGGGCCACGGTGCGGCTGGCGTAGCCGCCCTTGGCGGGTGTACGTGGACGGGGCGGCCGTGCGGGCCGCCCCGTTCGTCTTGGGGTGTTCGTCACATCGCCAGCACCAGGCTCCCGGCCACCGGGGCCAGGTACAGCAGGGGGAAGGGGATGTGCGAGTACCACCGGGCGCGGATCACGGTGATCACCGCGCCGGTGAAGTACAGCACGAGGGCGATCCCCGCCGCGGTGCCCACGGCCGGCACGAACAGCCCGGCCAGCAGACCCAGCGACCCGGCGGCCTTCGCCGCGCCCAGGTAGGGCAGCCAGGCCATGGGGACGCCGTAGTCCTTCATGGGCTGCACGACCCAGGCGGCGCGCGCGAAGACCGAGACGGCCGAGAATGCTACGAAGAGGGCGGCGAACACGGTGACGATGACGTGGGCGGTGGACATCTCGGGTCTCCTTGTCGGATGCGCGGTTCGCGGCGGTGCGGGGTGCGCGTTCGGTACGTCGACCCGCGGCGGCGGGGGAGTGTGACAGGAGGCGGAAAAGAATCTTGGGCGATCCCGCTTGACTTAGTTAGTGATTGGACACTAACTTAGTACCCATGACGAGGATGAGCGCAGAGGAGCGACGCGAGAGCGTCATCCGCGCCGCGATCACCGAGTTCGGCCGCGCCGGCTACGACGGCACGTCGACCGAGGCCATCGCGAAGCGGGTGGGCGTCTCGCAGCCGTACCTCTTCCGCCTCTTCCCCAACAAGCAGGCGATCTTCATGGAGGCGGCGCTGCGCTGCCTCCACGACACCCAGCAGGTGCTCGACGAGGCGGTCGAGCCCTACGGCCCCGACCAGCAGGAGGAGGCGGGCCTCGCGATCGCCGTTGCGTACCAGAAGCTCGTCGCCGACCGGGACATGCTGCTGATGCAGATGCAGATCTACGTCGCGGTGGCGAAAGCCGAGTCCGCAGGGGACCACGAGTTCGGCAAGCCGATCCGTGCCGCCTGGGCGCAGATGTACGACTCGATGCTGCTGGTCTTCGGCGGCGACCACATCCGCACTGCCGAGCACTTCTCCTTCGGGATGCTGATCAACGTCCTCGTGGCCCTCGGCTTCCCCGGCGACCACCGGGTCTGGGCCGGCTTCTGGCCGGAGAGCCGCGAGGCCATCCCCGACCCGAGCCGCTGAGGCGGCGCCCTTCCTGTACTTGGCTTCCCCCCACACTTCGTTTCACCGCTCCACCCGCACCACCTGGGCATTCTTCTGCCCAGCGAAGTTATTGAGTAATAACTACCTGACGGAGGAGTCATGAACACCCCGACCGGGACACAGTCCCCGACCGACACCGCACCCCGCCGCGGCACCGCCGCCTGGGCACTGATCGTCACCAGCGTCGCCAGCTTCATGGGCGCGCTCGACAACCTGGTCGTCACCACCGCCCTCCCCGCCATCCGCGAGAACCTCGGCGGCGGACTGGAGGACCTGGAGTGGACGGTCAGCGCCTACACCCTCACCTTCGCCGTCCTGCTGATGTTCGGCGCCGCCCTCGGTGACCGCTTCGGCCGCCGCCGGATGTTCGCGGCCGGCATCGGCATCTTCACCGCCGCCTCCGCCGCGGCCGCCCTGGCCTCCGGCATCGACGGCCTCGTCGCCGCCCGCGCCGTACAGGGCGTCGGCGCCGCCCTCCTCATGCCGCTCAGCCTCACCCTGCTCACCGCCGCCGTCCCCGCCGCCAAACGCGGCGCGGCACTCGGCGTCTGGGGCGCCGTCCAGGGCATCGCCGTCGCCGCCGGACCGCTCGTCGGCGGCGCGCTCACCGAGTACATCTCCTGGCAGTGGATCTTCTGGCTGAACGTGCCGCTGGGCATCGCCCTGATCCCCCTCGTGCTGCGCAAGCTCGACGAGAGCCACGGCGCCAACAACCGCCTCGACATCCCCGGCACCCTCCTGGCCAGCGGCGGCCTGTTCGGCATCGTGTACGGCCTGATCCGCGGCAACGCCGACGGCTGGACCTCCCCCGGCGTCCTGCTCGGCCTGTTCGCCGGTGCGTCCCTGCTGATCGGGTTCGTCCTGTGGGAGCTGCGCGCCGAGCACCCCATGCTGCCGATGCGCCTCTTCCGCAGCCGCAGCTTCAGCGCCATCAACGCCGCCAGCCTGCTGATGTTCGTCGGGATGTTCGGCTCGATCTTCCTGCTCAGCCAGTTCCTGCAGGGCGTCGGCCAGTACTCCCCGACCGAGGCCGGCGTACGGATGCTGCCCTGGACCGGCATGTCGCTGATCGTCGCGCCCATCGCCGGTATCCTCTCCGACCGCATCGGCGGCCGCCCCGTCGTCGCCACCGGCCTCGCGCTGCAGGCCCTCGGCCTCGGCTGGATCGCGGTGCGGCTCTCGGCGGACTTCTCGTACGCCTCCTACCTGCCGGCCTTCGTGATCAGCGGCATCGGCATGGCGATGTACTTCGCCCCCGCGGCCAACGTGGTCATGTCGTCCGTACGCCCCGCGGAGCAGGGCATCGCCTCCGGCGCCAACAACGCGCTCCGCGAGGTCGGCGGCGCCCTCGGTGTGGCGGTCCTGGCGGCGGTCTTCGCGTCCCGCGGCGGCTACGAGTCCGCCCAGGCGTTCACCGACGGCCTGCGTCCCGCACTGTGGGCCGGAGCGGCGGCGGTCGCGGTCGGCGCGGGGGCGGCGCTGCTGATCCCGGGGCTGCGGAAGGCGGACGGGCGGGTTGTGGCGGGGGCTTCGGCCGGCTCGGGCGATTCGGCCGACGCGGAGGAGAGGGTGGCGGTCAAGCTCTGAGCACCCTCCGGAACGGCACGGGCCCCCGCGTGAGCGGGGGCCTTCGTGCTGGAGGGACGGCTGGGGGCGGCGTGGGCGTGGGTGTTGGTGCCCGTGTTATGACGCCTGGCCGGTCACCACCCGCAGCCCGGCGGAGTGTCCCGCGCCGATCCGCCGCAGCGCGGCCTCCGTCCCCGGATCCGCCGGAAGCTGGACGACCATCCGCTGCCCCTCGTCCCCGGGCAGCTCCAACGTCTCGTACGCCAGCCGCAGTTCACCGGCCTCCGGATGGACGAGCCGGACCACCCCGCTCGCCGCGGCCGGCCCGGGCACCCGCTCCATCCGGCCGGTGAACTCCGCACCGGCCGTCACCGTCAGCTCGTCCGCCAGCTCTGCGCCGTAGGACGTCGCCCGCATCGCCCACTGCTTCAGCGCGGCGACCTCCTCGTCGGCGACGCGGTCCCAGTCGGGGAAGACCGCCCGCGCCCGCTCGTCCGCCAGCACGAACCGCGCCACGCACGGCGGATCGCCGTCCAGCAGGCCGAGGGGCCGTGCCAGCCGCTCGTACCCCCGCGTCCACGCCAGCAGCTCACCCAGGCCGTTGAGTACGGCGGCCGGCGCCGGCTCCAGCCGCGCCAACAGCTCCCGCACCATGGGCCGCACGACGCGCTCCGGCGCGTACGCCGTGCACATCCCGCCGCTCCGGGACTTCACCAACCGGTGCAGATGGACCCGCTCGACTGCCCCCAGCCGCATGGCCGTCGCGAGGGCGTCCAGCACCTGCGGCGACGGCCGCCGGTCCCGGCCCTGTTCGAGGCGGGTCACGTACTCCGCGCTGACGCCGGCGAGCGTGGCGAGTTCCGACCGCCGCAGCCCCGGCGTGCGGCGCCGCGACCCGGCCGGCAGACCCACCTCGGCGGGGGTGACGGCTTCGCGGCGGCTGCGCAGGAAGAGGCCGAGTTCGTTGTCGTCGCTCACGCCTCCGAACGTAACAGGGCCGGCCGCACCGGATCGTGGCCCTGCCACTACCAGCCTCGGCCCGGTCTCCCTGTCCGGCCGCGCGGACCCCAGGCTGGGGGGCATGACGACGCAGACACACCTCAACCTGGCAGTGATCACCGGCAGCGTCCGGGAGGGGCGCTTCGGGCCCGTGGTGACGGACTGGTTCACCCGGCAGGCCGGGGAACACGGCCGCTTCACGGTGGACGTGATCGACCTGGCCGACGTACCCCTGCCGCTGGAACTGCCGCCCGTACCCCCGTCGATGGAGCCCGATCCGCAACGCCCGGCCGGCATGGCGGCGCTCACCGACCGCCTGGCGGCGGCGGACGCGGTGGTGCTGGTCACCCCCGAGTACAACCGCAGCTTCCCCGCCTCCCTGAAGCAGGCCGTCGACTGGCACTTCACCCAGTGGCAGCGCAAGCCCGTGGCGTTCGTCGGCTACAGCGGCGGCACGGGCGGCGTCCTGGCCATCGAACAGCTCCGCCAGGTCCTCGGCGAACTCCAGGCCCACACGGTCCGCGAGTACGTCTCGTTCCCCCGCTACTACGAGCACTTCACGGCCGACGGCGCCTGGCAGGCCCCCGGCCACGCGGCGGCGGACGCGAAGGTGATGCTGGACGAACTCACCTGGTGGGCGCAGGCACTGGCGGCGGCGCGTCGGGGCTGACGACGAGGGGCGCGGCCGGGTGGGGCTGCTCAGCCGGTGCAGGCGGGTACGGGGACGGGCCCGCCGCAGTTGTCCGGGAGGTTGCCGCGTACGGGGGAACGGGTCAGGCGCACGCTGCTGTCGAGGCTGTTGAAGACGCCGCCGCCGTCGTGGGCGGCGGTGTTGGCCTCGACGGGGGTGCGGGTCAGCCGCACCGAGCCGCCGAGGTCGTTCCAGATGCCGCCGCCGTCGGTGTACGCCGTGTTGCCGTTCACGGTGGAGTCGGTCAGCCGCACAGTGCTGCCGTAGATGTTGTAGATACCGCCGCCGGACCGCGCCGCGGAGTTGCCGCTCACGGTGGAGTCGGACAGCCGCACCGAGCTGTCGAAGTTGTTGTAGATGCCGCCGCCGTCGATGGTGGAGGTGTTGTGACGGACGGTGGTGCCGGCGAGCCGCGCCGCACCGAAGTTGATGAAGCCGCCACCGGAGTGGGCGGTGTTGTCCCGCACCGTGGTCCCGCTCAGCCGCATCGTGCCGCGGACGCCGTTGTAGATGCCGCCGCCGGCGCCGCCGGTGTTGTTCTCCACCGTGGAGCGGGTCACGTCGAGCACGCCGCCCCTGTTGAGGATGCCACCGCCGTCGCCGGCGCGACCGTTGGCGACGGTGAGCCGGTCCAGCCGTACGCGAACGGCTCCGGTCACGGTCACGGTGGACCCGGCCTGGTTGCCGTCGAGGACGGCGGCCTGGACACCGACCAGGCTCAGATCCCTCCCGATGACGAAGTTCCCGGTGCAGGTCCCCTTGACCAGCAGCGTCGCCCCAGCCCCGGCGGCATCGATGGCGGGCTGCAGCGCCCCCGCATCGCCCGAGCAGTCCACCACGGCCGCATCCCCGGCCACGGCGGGCGCGGCCGCACCCATCCCGACCACCCCCGCCACGACCACCGGCACCCACCGACGCCACGTCACCCGGCCTGCTCGCGTACGCATCCATCTCCTCCAGTCCGCCCGGACGGACCCCGCCCGCGCGTGGCCCTGAAGGTCCAACGTCAGGCACGGGCATCCCGGCGTTCCGGACGCCGCCCCGGCGGCGACGGCGGCGTCACCCGGATGGGGGGGCGGGCCGCGACGGGCGCAGCGCTCGCGAGGTGGGAGAGGCGCGCTGACCAGCACCGGAACTCCGGGCGGCGCGTGAGTCGATCGATGCCGACGGGAGCGCTATCGGCGATCGAAGCTGTAGCTACGCTCCACCTTGCCGACGTGGAGGCTGTAGGCGTCGTACCAGTGCTCGCGTCCATGACGCTGTACGGCCTGGTGCTCGGTGTTCTGCCGCCAGACGGCGAGGGACGCCTCGTCGCGGAAGTAGGCGACGGTGATGCCGATGCCGCCGGGAGTGCGCGCGGACTCGTAGCCGAGGAAGCCGGGGATCTCCTGGACGATCTCCTTCATACGGTCGAGGGCCTCGGCATAACCCTCGGGGTTGTCGGGCCGGATAGAGGTGAACACGGCTGTGTAGTAGGGGGGTTCAAGACCCGCCACAAGGCGCTCGCTGGACATGTGGATCACTCTCAGCCGCCCGGCGCCCGGGTGTCCAGAAGGACAGCCGAAAGGGATCCAAGCCTTTACCCTGGGCCGACTCCAGCGAGGCGGCCGGAGCGATTGACCGCAGACGTGACCTCGGCGCCGCGGGTTGAGTGGATCCTGGGCAACTTCGCATCGTCGCCGTCCTATTAACCGACAACGAGAAGAACCACCGGCGTGGCAGGGCCTTGTGGCGCTGGAGTGGCTCTTCGACGAACAGGTGGTCAACCTGGTCGATCCAACGGTGTTGACGGTTCCGTCGTGGGTGCTGGCGACCCGCTTCAGTGGCGGACCGGGCGCTGGTAGGTCTGGAACCAGTGGGTGTCGAAATAGCGGGCGGTCGAGTGGGGGTGCCGGAGGTCGGTGAGCATTCGGTAGATGAACTCTGCGGCTGAGCCGTCGAAGCGTTCCCAGTCGGCGTCGGAGTCGCCGGCTTCAGCAAAGAGGACCGGCCACTGGTCGGGATCGGGGTCTTCGGGGAGCCAGCAGAAGCGGATCTCTTGTTCGCAGCCCGCCCACCACAGCAGACGCACTGGAGCGTCGTGGACGCCGCGTGGAGCCCATGTGTAGGCGCCGTGGGGTTCGGCCCAGCTGGGAAAGTCCTTGTTGGCCTCGACCAGGTCTATAGCGCCGGGTGGTGCATCGGGGAGGAGAAGGTCCAGGAAGCCGTCGAAGGCGCCGTCTCCGAAGCGCTCGACGAGCTGTTTGTAGTCCGCGGGCAACGCCGTGCCGAGTTCAGCCTCGATTGCCGGCCAATCGACGACGTGGACGCGCTCTTCCTGCCATCCGGTGATGCCAACGAGGCGATCCACCCAAGACGCATCGGGTGTCAACTCGTCCGGCGCGACCGCATGGCGCTCCGCGACGAGCGCAACGGACCGCGTGCCGTCGCCCACGCGCACGATGCCGCACGCGACCCACGCGTTGCCGTAGGACCACGCGCGTAGCTCGACGATCTGCTCGCGGACCGGATCGACCACCGGCAGCCCCGTGCGCTCGGTGAGAGTCGGATCGACGTACCCGTCCGTGGCGAGATTCCTCGGCACACCGAAGTGCCTGCTCATTTCGTCCAGCAGAGCGGGAAAGCCGACATCTTCCGCCTCGGCAAGGCACACGTGCCCGGACCCGTGCCCCTCCTCGCCGCACGCCAGCTCCATATCGGAGCGGGCGAGCGCATGCACAGCCGCCAGCAGTTCCCGCTCGTCCATGTTGGAAGTCAAGCACGAGTGCAGGCGGCGTGACCATGAGGACAGCGCGGGCACACGGTCTGCGGATTGGCGACTGTCACCTGCCGCGCCGCGGGCTCGGCAAATGTGCAGACCTCAGAGCAAATGCCCACCTGGCCTGGTCTGTCGCGCCCGAGACCGATACCCGCCCCACAAGTGCCCCACAGAGGACCGCGCCGCCGCCCGGGCAGCACGATTCTCCGAAGCGCGTGCAGGAATGGGCGTCGCCCCCGACGAAGTGTCCGTGCGCGGAAACAAGCAGGCCGGACCAGTCGTCCGCCCCGTAAACCATGCGTGGCAGATGACCTGCCGAGAAGCGAACCGTAGTGTCGAGGACCAGATCGCATGCGTCCTCGACGGGGGCGCCGCCCAGAAGCGGAGCCCGGTCCCGGACATACCGAACCTCTTGGGCTGGCACCTCGACCGAAGGGCGCTGACCTTCCTCGCGGCAGTTGGTGCCGAACTAGATGTAGACGAGTACGACATGACCTTGGACGAGGACGCCGGTGCCATCGTTACACCACTCCAGCGGACGTGACCGGCACTCTGTGCGGTCCGCACCAAGAACCACTCGACGCCGTCGGCACCAGACACGGGATTGACCCCTGCCTCCCGGCCTGACGAACTACCGGTAGGGAGCGTGAGGGCGAGACTCTTTACGCCCTTTGCCAGCCGTGCGGTTCCTGCCCCGCCACCATGTCACAGCCCAGAGGACGTGGACACCTCCGAGAACGACGATCACCACGATCGAATCGATCACCCGCACCGGTGACTCGTGTGCCCGCAACCCGATCAGTGAGCGGACGATCAGATGGGCGTCGGCGGGCAGTGTAACCGCAGCGAAGAACGCCAAGCACAGCAGCGTGCCGAGGCCCTGGACCACGCTGTACCCGCGCACCGCACGCCGCTCCCGCGCGGGCAGGTCCTTCAGGGGGTGGGCCGCCGCGTCCCGCACGCCGGGCCGCAGCGTCCAGCGGGACGCCAGGTACCGGAGGTAGGCGCGGGCGTCGCCGTGTAGGTTCCGGCACCCCATCAGATCCTGTAGGACGAAATAGACGTCGGTCCTCATGAACACCAGGAACTGGAAGGGGATCGGCAGTACTGCCATCAGGGCCACGAGGGAGAGGGCTTTTCCGGCCGCCCCGGTGGGATTCGTCATCGCCAGTCCGATGGTGGCGGCCGAGGCGACGGCGAGGTTGACGCCGATTCCGGCCAGGTACGCGGTGAGTCTGTGGCGCCGCGGAGCCGTCTCTATGCCGCTGATGTCGGTCTGTGCCACCAGAAACTGCAGGCGGGTACCCAACGTGATCCTGCCCGGGACGCCGGATGCCCGGGCCGTGACGAGGTGGCCCAGTTCGTGCAGGAAGACCAGGGTCCAGCCCACGCCGAAGGCAGCCAGGAGGACCAGACTCCCGAACGGGCTCCACAGCAGTGCTCGGTAGCTGGGGAGCAGTTCCGGCCGACCCACCAGGACGACCGACGCCGCGACTGCCAGTAGCGCCAGCAGCCCGGGCCAGACCGGGCTCAGCGACCATGCGGTGTGCCGCTGTCGCAGCCAGGGCAGAGTCGCCGCCGCGGGGGGCGGCGAGTCCACCGGACGGCCGTCGACCGTGGCTACGAAGCCCAGCTCCGTGAGTGACCGCAGATAGTCCGGGACGTCGAAGTCTGCTCCGGCCTCAGACCTGAGGCGTGCCGCGGCGCTCCCGACGGTGCCACCGCCCCGCAGCAGTTCGATGACCCGGATGCCCTCCGCGGGCAGTGCGACGAAGGTGCGGTTCGCACGCCGTCCGACGATCCAGTCGGCGCCGTCCTCCCGTATGGCCAGTTCATGGAACTCCACCCGGGTCGAGGGACCGAAGCGCGGCGTCTGCCCGGCAGCCGCGGGGGATGTCGTCACCGCTTTGCCCGCCTGGCTGCCTCCGTACTCAGATCGGTGCAGGCGGGGCAGTCGGCTCGCCTCGGCCGTCGGTCTGCGCTGGGCTCACCGGGCCGCATGAGGTTCAGTCCTATCCTGAGGCCGGGTTCCAGCTGTGGGATCCCGGTGAGCAGGGCGATCGCGGCGTAGGCGAGTAAGCCACCGGACAGGCCCGCCGTCACGGAGTTGGCCGCGCCGAACGCCGGCGGCGGTGCACTGTACTGGGGGCGGCCCGCCGCGGATGAGTCCAGGCGCAGATCACGCTCCTCCGACTCCCAGGTCCGGAGGCATTCCCAGCAGGCGCCGCGTCCGGGGGAGAAGACGCTGACAGCGACGATCGGCCCCTGATATCCGCCGTCGACCCAGGGCAACCCGAGTTCCAGACAGACCTGGTTCGCCCAGTTCCGGATCGTCGGCGGATCGTCGGCCGCCAGCACGAGCAGGTCGAAACGGTCGGAGGAGCCGCTGCCGTCGTCCGGCGCCGGACAGGTCTCGAGAAGCTCTTTCAAGCCATCCGCGCCGCGGACGGCACGCTGCTCGCCCGTGACCCGCACGTCGGAGTTGACCTGTTTCAGCTCGCGGACAGCCGCGTCCACCTTCGCTTGGCCGATGTCCGCCTCCCGGTACAGCGACTGCCGGTTGAGATTCGACAGCTCCACCACGTCGGGATCGACGCAGTGGACGTGCCCCACTCCGGACGCGACGAGGTGTCTGGCGGCGGCACTACCTGTCCCGCCGGTTCCGACGATGAGCACCCGGGCGCGGCGCAACCAGAGCTGGGCCTCCCAGGCGCTGGGGCGCGGCGTCTTGTCCATCCATCGCAGCAGGGCAACGCCCCGCCCATACCGTTCCTGCTCCTGGCTGGAGAGATCCGTAGGGCAGCGCGCCCCGGCGTCATCGACGAACCCCGCGTCGAGCAGGTCGGACATCACGTCCAGGACCTCGTCGGGCGGGACGTCGCTGTGTTCGGTGGTGACCGCTCCCACGATTTCCCGAGTGCTGTGACTGCCGTCCATGGCCCGCACCAGCGTCCAGAGCCAGTCGTCCGTCGCCTCGATTTCGACCCCGATCCCGTGGGTCGTGCTTCCGAGGCGGACGTGCCCGTCGCGCGTACGGTAGCCGCGGTGTTCGGGCTTGATGCGCGGTCGCTCCATGCCCTGGATAGTGATCACGACGCCGACCCTCCCGAGCCTTGTCCGAAAAGCACTGTCGACATGGCAGCCCGACCGGTGATGCACTGCACGAGCAGCATCGTGAGGTCTCAACCGTCCGTCAAGACCCGGCAGAACCAGTCGGGTTGATGAGGAGTGCACATGGCGCTGAAGAAGATCCAGATCCGTCCGCTGGACAAGAAGGAAACCACCGTCAACTGCGGAGACTCGAACGCCTGAGTGATTGTCAGGTGAGCTTCGTGCGCCCGCGGTCATCGATGGCCTGCGCCGGCGATGACCGCGGCGCAACCGTGGCAGAAGGGGGCAGGGCGGTGGCGGAGGAAAGCTATCTGGCGGTCGATCAAGCGGCGGCGCGGGCCGAGGGGCTGGTGCGCCGGTATCCGGGGCGGGCACGGTTGTGGACGGCAGGACATTCGAGGTCCGGGGCGCCGCTGCGGGTGCTGTCCGTGGCGGGCGGCGAACAGAACGTGCTGGTCGTCGCGGGGCCCCATGCCAATGAGCAGACCGGGGCGGTGGCCTGTCTCCTGCTGGCCGAAGCCGTTCTGTCCGGCGAGGACGTTGCCGGCCTCGGCCCTCTGCCCGGCTGTTCCTGGCACTTCCTGCTGAGCCTCGACCCGGACGGCGCCCGGCTCAACGAGGGCTGGATGCCGCGGCCGGACGGTATGGCCGGCTACTACCGCCATTTCTTCCGTCCGGTCTTCGCCGAGCAGCCCGAGTGGATCCCCGACGACGCCTCCCGGCCGATGCTGCCCGAGACCCGGGCCCTCATCGGCCTCCTGGACGAACTGACTCCGGTTCTCCAGTGCAGTCTGCACGGTGTCGACCTCGGCGGCAGCTATGTCGTGACGACGCGGGAGCTTCCCGGCCTGGCGAAACCGTTCACCGACTCCGCCCGGTGCGCCGCCATCCCCGTCGACGCCGGCCCCTTTGACGCGTACTACTGGCCCAGCGTGGCTCCGGGCGTGCACGTACTGCCCCGGCCCGGCGAGCCGGGCAGCCAGTTCGCCGCGCTGCTGCACAGCACCGAGAACTCCACCTGGCGCTACCCGGAGCGGCACGGCACGGCCACGGCCGTCATCGAGGTCCCCATGTGGGCCGCCGACGCCGTCAGCAGCGCCGACCTCCACCCGGACCCGGCCGGGGCTCGCTCCCGTGCCTGCGCCTATCTGCGCGACGCGGGCGGTGAGGTGGCCGGCCTGTACGCACGGGCGATCGACCACGTCGGCATCCACGAGGACGCCGAAACAGGCCCCCTGCTCCGTACCTGCCGGCGCTTCCTGCGCCTGTGCCCGGAACTCGCGGCCGAATGGTCCGCGCAGGACTGGCCTGCCACGGACACGATCGCCCACATCACCGCACTGGAACTGGCCGCACGCCAGGCCCCCTTGCGCGCGGCCTCCCCACTGCTGCGGCTGCTGTCCCGTACGTCTGCCGCGAAGGCGCCCGACGCCTTCGTGCGACGCGAGGGCGCGGAGCTCAAGGAGCTGGCCGAGAAGCTGACGATACGACTGGCCGAGGACTTCGCCACCCACTTCCCGGCCCGCCCGGTCCCCCTCGATCAGCAGGCCGCCCACCAGGCCCGCACGGTTGTCGCGGCTGCCCGCTCCGTGCTCCACCGTTGAAGCCGGGGCCTGCGGTGAGCGTGCTGGGGTGCTGCACGGACCGGTGTGGGGACGGGAGTCGGCTGTGAGGTCCGCTTCCGTGTATCGGCGGCCGGCCGTTTGAGCCCAGGGACGCTGCTCGGCGAGGGGCGCCAGGCAGCGGTTCGAACCTGGGGAGGCGGCGCGACGTGGGGGTGAGAACACCAGAGCCCCCGACCAGAATCAGTCAGGGGCTCTGCTCGTGTGGCGGCGCGTGGATTCGAACCACGGAAGGCTGAGCCGGCAGATTTACAGTCTGCTCCCTTTGGCCGCTCGGGCACACCGCCAGGGTTTGTCGGTCTTGGATCCGCGCTGCGCGCTTTCCTTGGCGACGACGTAAACCATACCTGATCCCGGGGGGTGGTCCGCCACTCGGTTGTTCGCGGATGGATCACGGTTCGGGTGGCTAGGCTGGCCCCTGGTCCCGTGTGGGGCCAGTGGACTGACCCATCTATGTGCGAGGAGCCGCGGAATCATGGCCGACTCCAGTTTCGACATCGTCTCGAAGGTCGAGCGGCAGGAGGTCGACAACGCCCTCAACCAGGCCGCCAAGGAGATCTCCCAGCGTTACGACTTCAAGGGCGTGGGCGCTTCCATCGCCTGGTCGGGCGAGAAGATCGAGATCCGGGCCAACTCCGAGGAGCGGGCCAAGGCCGTGCTCGACGTCTTCGAGACCAAGCTGGTCAAGCGGGGGATCTCGCTGAAGGCGCTGGACAGCGGGGAGCCGCAGGCGTCCGGCAAGGAGTACAAGCTGTCCTCCTCCATCAAGGAGGGCATCTCCCAGGACGACGCCAAGAAGCTCGGGAAGATCATCCGGGACGAGGGCCCGAAGGGCGTGAAGGCCCAGGTGCAGGGCGACGAGCTGCGGGTGAGCTCGAAGAGCCGGGACGACCTGCAGGAGGTCATTCAGCTCATCAAGGGGCGGGACCTGGACTTCGCCGTCCAGTTCGTGAACTACCGCTGAGCCCGGCCACGACACGCCCCTCGTCGAGGTGCGGTACGCGCACCTCGACGAGGTCGCCGTAGGGTCGCCGGGTGGACAGCGCGTGGGTTCTGTACGGGGGCGGGGGCCGGGCCTACTCCGGCGCGGAGGCCCGGCTTCTGCTGCGTAACCGGATGGACCACGGGAGCCTCGAGACGTGGTTCGTGGACGGCGCCGGGCGGATGCTCGGCGTCGTCGCCAACGGCGAGCGGGCCATGGTCCTGCTGCTGGGCGCGGCGGGCGATCCGGGTGAGCATCTCGTCGACCCGGGCGCGCCGGGGGACTCGGGGGGCTACGTGCTCGCCAACGGCCAGGTCGATGTGTACGCCGACCGGGACACCGTCCCCTTCGACCGTGCCTGCCGTGCCGTGGCGCACCTCATCGACGTGGGCGGATGGCCCCCCGACGCCACGGTCGCCGAAAGCGACGGATAAGCGGCGGCCAAGCCGACACCCCCCGGCACCCTCAGCCCTCCCCCCGCTCCGCCCCGCTCCGCAGGACGCAGAACTCGTTGCCCTCCGGGTCCGCCAGGACCGCCCAGCCCGTGCCGTCGGGGTTGCGGTGGTCGGCGACGAAGGTGGCGCCGAGGGTGAGGATGCGCTTCACCTCCTCGTCGCGGGGGATGTCCGGGCGCAGGCACAGATGGAGGCGGTTCTTCACCGTTTTCGGTTCCGGGACCTCGTTGAAGTGCAGGGTGAGGCCGGTGGGGAGGAGGACCTGCGTCTCCTCGTGGCCGGGCCGGCTTTCCGGGTGTACGGGCGCGGCCGTCACCTCGGCCCAGAAGCGGGCCAGTTCGTAGGCGTTGGCGCAGTCGATCGCGACGTTCTGGATCTCCGAAGGCATCCCCAGAGCCTGCCGTCTGCGCCGCCGCCCCGCGAGCCGTTTTCCCGAACGCGCGGAAACCTCCCGAACGAACGAGCGTGCCCGCGCCTCGATGGACCCTCCCCCCATGGGAGGGCACAGCATGGCCCCATGAACGACGGACTCCTCACCATCGGCCGCTTCGCCCGCCTCTGCCGGCTGAGCGTGAAGCAGCTGCGGCATTACGACGAGACCGGCGTCCTCAGACCCGCCCGCGTCGACGGTGCCACCGGCTACCGCTACTACGCCCCGGAGCAGGCCCGCGACGCCCTGACCGTGTCCCTGCTGCGGGATCTGGACGTACCCCTGGCCGTGATCCGGGAGGCGCTGGCCGCCGACGCGGCCGGCCGGCGGGGGATCCTGCAGGGCGAGCGGGACCGGCTGGCCGAGCGGATCGCGCGGGACGAGGTGCGCCTCGGGATGCTGGACCGGCTGGCCGACGGCCGGCTGCCCGGTTACGAGGTGCGGCTGACGGACGAGCCGGCGCGGCGGCTCGCCGTCGTACGGGCCCGGACCACGGCGGACGGGATCGCGGAGACGGTAGGCGTCGGTATCGGGCAGCTGATGGGAGCGCTGGGCGGCACGGGGCGCTGGGTCCCGCCGCTGTGGGGGCTCTACCCGCTGGACCTCGGCGACGGGATGCGGATCGCCGTCGGCGCCGAGCTGACGGACGCCGCCGGCCCGCCACCCGGGACCGACCCCGAGGCCCTCCCCGCCTGCCGCGTCGCGGAGGCCGTGCACCACGGCCCGTACGCCCAGCTGCCCCTCGCCTACAACGCCCTGTTCGCCTGGGTCCACGAGCGCGGGCTCGACCCCCGCGGCCCCGCCCGCGAGGCGTACGTGGTGGGGCCGGGCGAGGCGGAGCCGGAGGAGCTCGTGACGCGTGTGCTGCTGCCCGTGGAGGAGACGCGTGTGCTGCTGCCCGTGGAGGAGGAGCGATGAGCCGCAACGACAACGCGACGGACCTGAAGGCCGTCCACCGCCCCCTCTACACCGCCCGCCCCACCCCCGCCCTCGTCACCGCGCCCCCGCTCCCGTTCCTGACGGCCGACGGCTCCGGCGACCCGGACGGCCCCGGCTACCGGGAGGCCGTCGAGGGGTTGTACGCCGTGGCGTACGGCGTCCGCGCCGCGCTGAAGGGTGCCGGGTTGCCGCCGTACCCGGTGATGCCGCTGCAGGGGCTGTGGTGGAGCGACCGGCGGGAGGACTTCGCCGCGGGCGGGGACCGGTCCCGGTGGCAGTGGCGGATGATGATCCTCCAGCCGCCCCAGGCCGATCCGGGGCAGGTCGCGGACGCGATCGCCGCCGCCGTACGGAAGGGGCGGGCGGGTGCCGAGCGGGTCCGGCTGGAGACCTTCGACGAAGGGCTCGCCGCCCAGATCCTGCACATCGGCCCGTACGCCGACGAACCGGCCACCCACCGGCGGCTGATGGCGTTCATCGAGGCCGAGGGCTGCGAGGTCGCCGGCGACCACCACGAGATCTACCTCTCCCACCCGGCCCGCACCGCCCCGGAGAAGCTCCGCACGATCCTGCGCTATCCCGTACGCCGGACGCGGGCCTGACCGCCCCGCCCGCAAAGCGCGCTTGATCACCCACCCCCGCCCGCGACACCATGCCCCCCATGGCCGAAGTCATAGCTGTAGCCGTCATCACCGTCCTCGCCGTCGTCAGCCCGGGCGCGGACTTCGCCATGGTCGTCCGCAACAGCTACCTCCACGGCCGTACCGCCGGCCTCCTCTGTGCCGTCGGCATCGCGCTCGGCGTGTGCGTGCACGTGGCGTACACGATGCTCGGCGTGGGGCTGGTGATCGCGAAGACGCCCGAGCTGTTCACGGCGATCAAGCTGGTCGGCGCGGGCTACCTCGTCTATATAGGGATACGGACCTTCCTCACCCGCACCCGCGTCGACATCGACCTGCACGACGGAGGCGGCGACCTGCACGACGGGGGCGGCGGTCTGTCCCGCGCCGGCGCGCTCCGCACCGGCTTCCTCACCAACGCGCTCAATCCCAAGACGACCCTCTTCGTCGTCAGCACGTACACCCAGGTCGTCGACGCGGACACGCCGCTGCTGCAGCAGCTCGGCTACGGCGCGTTCATGTCGTTCGCGCACTGGGCGTGGTTCAGCGCTGCGGCGCTGTTCTTCTCCAACGAGCGGCTGCGCGCCCGCATGCTGCGCGCCCAGCGGACGCTGAACCGTGCGATCGGCTCCCTGCTGGTCGCCCTCGGCGTGATGCTCGCCTTCGCCCCGTCCGGGCACTGACCGGCCGCCCCGCCCCCGTACGCTTGACCCCGTGCAGGTAACCCAGAACGCCCCGCTCGCCCCGCTGACCACCTTCCGGCTCGGCGGTCCCGCCGACCGGCTCGTCACCGCGACCACGGACGACGAGGTCGTCGCGGCGGTGCGGGAGGCCGACGCGGCCGGTACGCCGCTGCTGATCGTCGGCGGCGGGTCGAACCTGGTGATCGCGGACGCGGGTTTCCGCGGTACGGCCCTGCGCGTCGCGACCCGCGGCGTCCGCCTGGACGGCACCGGCCTGGAGCTGGCGGCCGGCGAGAACTGGTCCGACGCCGTCGCCCGTACCGTCGACGCGGGCCTGGCGGGTGTGGAGTGCCTGGCCGGGATCCCGGGCTCGGCGGGGGCGACGCCGATCCAGAACGTGGGGGCGTACGGGCAGGAGGTCGCCGAGACGATCACGGAGGTCGTGGCGTACGACCGCCGCGCCGGCGAGACGGTGACCCTGCGCAACGAGGAGTGCGGCTTCTCGTACCGCCACAGCCGCTTCAAGGGCGACCCGGAGCGGTTCGTCGTCCTTCGGGTGCGCTTCCGGCTCGAGGACGCGGGCGGGCTGTCGGCGCCGATCCGGTACGCCGAGACGGCCCGGGTGCTGGGCGTGGAGCCGGGGCAGCGGGTGGCGGCGGAGGCGGCCCGTGAGACGGTGCTGAAGCTGCGCGCGGGGAAGGGCATGGTGCTGGACCCGGAGGACCACGACACGTGGTCGGCGGGGTCGTTCTTCACCAACCCGATCCTGGACGGGGCGGCGTTCGCGGACTTCGTGAAGCGCGCCGCGGACCGGCTGGGCCCGGACGTCCACCCGCCGGCGTTCCCGGCGGGGGAGGGGCTGACGAAGACGTCGGCGGCCTGGCTGATCGACCGCGCGGGCTTCACCAAGGGCTACGGCGACGGCCGGGCCCGTATCTCCACCAAGCACACCCTGGCGCTCACCAACCGCGGCCGGGCGTCCACGGAGGACCTCCTGGCCCTGGCCCGCGAGGTCCGCGACGGGGTCCGCGAGGCGTTCGGCGTGACCCTGGTGAACGAGCCGGTGACGGTGGGCGTGCGGCTCTGAGCCGCCCAGGGGCGAGCACCCCTACCCACCCGCCCCCAGCCCCACCACCTGCTTGTACGTACCCTCATCCGCCACGCACTCCAGCATCGCCAGCGCCAGGTCCGCCCGCCCCAGCGTCCCCGCGCGGGGCACGTTGGCGCCGACGGCGCGGCGGTAGTGGCCGGTGAACGGCTTGTCGCCGAGGTTGCCGGGCCGTACCGCCGTCCAGTCCAGGGCGCTGGCGCGCAGCTCCGCCTCCATGGCGGCGAGGTCGGTGTAGACCGGCTTGAGGAGCCTGCCGATCAGCGGATAGAGGACCCGCTTGTTGAGGGCGGACTCGTCGGCCGCGGGCGCGCCGACGGGCGCGGCGCTGATGGTGACGACGCGCCGGGTGCCGGTCTCCTCCATGGCGCGCACGACGGCCCGGGCGGACGCTTCGGCGATGCCCGTCCTGCGGGGCGAGGTGGGCCCGATGCCCGACAGCACGGCGTCGCGTCCGGCGACGAGGGGGCGCAGCGAGGCGGGGTCGGTGACGGCGGCGACGGTGACGACCTCCAGCCCGTCGCCGCTGACGGTGAGCCGTGCCGGGTCCCGGACCACGGCGGTGACCTGGTGTCCGGCGTCGAGCGCCTGGCGGACGATCTCCTTGCCGGTGCCGCCGGTGGCACCGAAGACGGTGAGCCTCATGTCCGCGCTCCCTTCCTGGGTGGGTGAGTGTTCACCCACCCATGCTACCCCCGAGGGTGGGTGAACACTCACCCACCGGGGTAGGGTGGACGGGTGCCGCAGAGTCCCCCCGTGAAACCCGCCCGCGAGCGCCTGATCGACGCCGCGGATAAGCTGATGCGTACGACGGGCCTGGCCAGCGCGACCACCAAGGCCATCGCCCGGGAGGCGGGCTGCTCCGAGGCGGCGCTGTACAAGCACTTCACCAACAAGGAGGAGCTGTTCGTCCGGGTTCTGAAGGACCGGCTGCCGAACGTCGGCCCGCTGCTCGCCGAGCTCACCGCCGACCCGGGGGAGCGCACGGTCGAGCAGTGCCTGACGGAGATCGCCCGCCAGGCCTCGGTCTTCTACGCCGACGCCTTCCCGATGGCGTCCTCCCTCTTCGCCGAACCGGCCCTGCTGGAGCGCCACCGCCAGGGGCTGCGCGACCTGGGCACGGGGCCGCACATGGTGCTGGACGGGCTGGTGCGCTATCTGGAGCGCGAACGCGACCGCGGCCGCCTGCGCCCGGCCGCCGACCCGGCCGCCGCGGGCGCGCTGCTGCTCGGGGCGTGCTTCCAGCGGGCGTTCTTCCTGCACTTCTCGGGCACGGACGCGGTGCGCCCGGTGGCGGACTTCGCGCCCGCCGTGGCCCGTACGACGTGGGAGGCGCTCAAGCCGTAGGCGCGGACCATACGACGTGGGAGGCGCTCAAACCGTAGGGACCGGTGCGGGGGCGGGCGCCAGCCACCCGTCGATCCCCGCCAGCAGCCGCCCCCGTACGTCCTCCGGCGCCACCGACCCCCGTACGGACTGCCGGGCCAGCTCCGCCAGCTCCTCGTCCGTGAAGCCGTGGTGCTCGCGCGCGAGTTCGTACTGGGCGGCCAGCCGCGTACCGAACAGCAGCGGGTCGTCCGCGCCCAGCGCCATCGGCACGCCCGCGTCCCACAGGGCGCGCAGCGGTACGTCCTCGGGCTTCTCGTACACCCCGAGGGCCACGTTCGACGACGGGCACACCTCGCAGGTCACGCCCTCCTCCGCGAGCCGGCGCAGGAGCGCGGGGGACTCGGCGGAGCGGATGCCGTGCCCGATGCGACCGGCGCGCAGGTCGTCGAGGCAGTCCCGTACGCTCGCCGGCCCGGTGAGCTCCCCCCCGTGCGGGGCGGCGAGCAGCCCGCCCTCCCGGGCGATGTGGAAGGCGCGGTCGAAGTCGCGGGCGAGCCCGCGGCGTTCGTCGTTGGACAGCCCGAAGCCGACGACGCCCTGACCGGCGTACCGGACCGCGAGCCGCGCCAGCGTGCGGGCGTCCAGGGGGTGCTTCATCCGGTTCGCCGCGATGAGCACCCGGATCCCCACGCCGGTGTCGCGCGAGGCCGCCTCCACGGCGTCCAGGATGATCTCGATGGCCGGGATCAGCCCGCCCAGCCGCGGGGCGTACGAGGTGGGGTCGACCTGGATCTCCAGCCACCCGGAGCCGTCCGCGACCTCCTCCTCGGCGGCCTCGTGCACGAGGCGCCGGATGTCCTCGGGGGAGCGCAGACAGGACCGCGCGATGTCGTACAGCCGCTGGAACCGGAACCAGCCCCGCTCGTCGGTCGCCCGCAGCTTGGGCGGCTCACCGCTGCTCAGCGCCTCCGGCAGGTGCACGCCGTACTTGTCGGCCAGTTCGAGCAGGGTGCCGGACCGCATGGAACCGGTGAAGTGCAGGTGCAGATGGGCCTTCGGCAGCAGCCGGACATCACGAGCGCGCGGGGGGTTCGGGGGGTTCCCCCCTGAAGAGGGGTGCATCTGCCGATCCTGCCTCACCGGGTGCGGCGCGCGGAAGCCGATCAACCAGAACGGGGGCTTGCCCGAAAACAAGTCCGGGCAAGCCCCCGTCGTGGAGTGTCGGGAGAGGGTGTCAGGCGCTCAGTCCTGCGCCTCCGCCAGCAGCTTCTGGATCCGGGACACGCCCTCGACGAGGTCCTCGTCGCCCAGGGCGTACGACAGCCGCAGATAGCCCGGCGTACCGAAGGCCTCGCCCGGGACCACGGCGACCTCGACCTCGTCGAGGATGAGCGCCGCCAGCTCCACGGAGGTCTGCGGGCGCTTACCGCGGATCTCCTTGCCGAGCACGCCCTTGACCGACGGGTAGGCGTAGAAGGCGCCCTCGGGCTCGGGGCAGACGAAGCCGTCGATCTCGTTCAGCATCCGCACGATGGTCCGGCGCCGGCGGTCGAACGCCTCGCGCATCTCGGCCACGGCCGACAGATCGCCGGAGACGGCCGCGAGCGCCGCGACCTGGGCCACGTTGGAGACGTTGGAGGTGGCGTGCGACTGCAGGTTGGTCGCGGCCTTCACGACGTCCTTCGGGCCGACGATCCACCCGACCCGCCAGCCGGTCATCGCGTACGTCTTGGCGACGCCGTTGACCACGATGCACTTGTCGCGCAGCTCGGGGACGACGACCGGGAGGGAGTGGAAGGACGCGTCGCCGTAGACGAGGTGCTCGTAGATCTCGTCGGTGAGCACCCACAGGCCGTGCTCCGCGGCCCAGCGCCCGATCTCCTCGATCTGCGCGCGGGAGTAGACGGCGCCGGTCGGGTTGGAGGGGGAGACGAACAGCAGCACCTTCGTACGGTCGGTGCGGGCCGCCTCCAGCTGCGCCACGGACACCCGGTAGCCGGTGGTCTCGTCGGCCACCACGTCGACGGGGACGCCGCCGGCCAGGCGGATCGACTCGGGGTAGGTGGTCCAGTACGGGGTGGGGACGATGACCTCGTCGCCCGGGTCGAGGATCGCCGCGAACGCCTCGTAGATGGCCTGCTTGCCGCCGTTGGTCACCAGCACGTTCGCCGGCTCCACCTCGTACCCGCTGTCGCGCAGCGTCTTCGCGGCGATCGCGGTCTTGAGCTCGGGGAGCCCGCCCGCGGGGGTGTAGCGGTGGTACTTCGGGGTGCGGCAGGCCTCGACGGCGGCGTCCACGATGTAGCCGGGCGTCGGGAAGTCGGGCTCGCCGGCGCCGAAGCCGATCACCGGGCGGCCGGCCGCCTTCAGGGCCTTCGCCTTGGCGTCGACGGCGAGCGTCGCGGACTCGGAGATCGCACCGACGCGGGCCGACACCCGGCGCTCGGTGGGGGAGGTTGCGGCTGCGCTCTGTGCGGGTCCATCGGTCATGGGGCCCATCGTTCCAGACGCCCGGCCGCGCGGGCACACCGGTTTCACAGGGTGGGCACGGCCGTGGGACGGGTGGGAATACCCGTACGGCTCAGCGGGCGGAAAAGCACCTTCGGCGGCCCCCGTTCGACGTGCGGGCTCCGAGCACGTACACTCATCCCTCGTGCCCTCAGCAGCGGCATTCCGGTACGTGCTCCTCTCGGCGCACGGAGCGGGATACGGTAGGTTGAGGTCGTCACAAAGGGTCGTAGCTCAATTGGTAGAGCACTGGTCTCCAAAACCAGCGGTTGGGGGTTCAAGTCCCTCCGGCCCTGCTGCACGCATCCGCCTGCCGGATCGCGGCGCGCCTTAAAGCACCAAGTAATGCAGCGATGCACATCGCCGTGCGGCTCAACCGGGCGCGGCACGGCCACGACCCGGGATCAGGTGAGGACGCAGTGACGGAAGCCATCGGCTCCACCGCAACGCCTGAGCGCCCTGACGGCGACACCAAGACCGCCAAGAAGGGCGGCAAGCGCGGCAAGAAGGGCCCCCTCGCGAGGCTCGGACTGTTCTACCGCCAGATCATCGCCGAACTGCGGAAGGTCGTCTGGCCGACACGGCACCAGCTGACGACGTACACCACGGTGGTCATCGTCTTCGTTGTCATCGTCATCGGCCTCGTTACCGTGATTGACTTGGGTTTCACCGAAGTCATGAAGTACGTCTTCGGCTGACCCTTTCGCGCAACCCTTAGTACCAGGAAGAAGCAGCCATCGTGTCTGACCCGAACCTGAACGACGCAGTCGACGCCCTGGAGGGCGAGGAGACTGCGGCGGTCGCCGACGTCGAGGGCGACGCCGCCGAGCAGGTCGAGGCGGAGGACGAGTTCGCCGCTGCCGACGCCGGGGACGCCGACGAGGCCGAGGAGTCCGACGACGCCGAGGAGTCCGACGACGCCGAAGGCGACGAGGACGAGACGGCCGAGGAGGCCGCCGCGCCCGTCGACCCGGTCGAGGCCCTCCGCACGGAGCTCCGCAGCCTCCCCGGCGAGTGGTACGTCATCCACACCTACGCCGGCTACGAGAAGCGCGTGAAGGCGAATCTCGAGCAGCGTGCCGTCTCGCTCAACGTCGAGGACTTCATCTACCAGGCCGAGGTGCCCGAGGAAGAGATCGTCCAGATCAAGAACGGCGAGCGCAAGAACGTCAAGCAGAACAAGCTGCCGGGCTATGTGCTCGTCCGTATGGACCTGACGAACGAGTCCTGGGGCGTCGTCCGCAACACCCCGGGCGTCACCGGCTTCGTCGGCAACGCCTACGACCCGTACCCGCTGACCCTGGACGAGATCGTCAAGATGCTCGCCCCGGAGGCGGAGGAGAAGGCCGCCCGCGAGGCCGCCGAGGCCGAGGGCAAGCCGGCGCCGGCGCGCAAGCTGGAGGTCCAGGTCCTGGACTTCGAGGTCGGCGACTCGGTCACCGTCACCGACGGCCCCTTCGCCACGCTCCAGGCCACGATCAACGAGATCAACCCGGACTCCAAGAAGGTCAAGGGCCTCGTCGAGATCTTCGGCCGCGAGACGCCGGTCGAGCTCAGCTTCGACCAGATCCAGAAGAACTGACGCCTCAGACTTCACAGAGGGCCCCTGGCCGGCGGTTTTCCGTCGGCCGGGGGTTTTCTCGTACCCCGGGAGGGCTGCTGCCGTGGAGTTGGTCCCGCCCACGGGCGTACGCGTCGCGCACACCGCGCTCGGCATCGCACCAGGGCTGCCGGCCTGCGCCCTCGCCGTCCAGGCCGAGGGAGCCGCGGAGCTGGGCCTGGCGGCTGTCGTCGTGGGGCTGATCACCGAGTGACCGGGTTCCCCGCGCTGCGGTGGACCGCTCCCGGCGGACGGCGGCGGTGGACGCCGGTCATCGCCTTCATGACGGCCTCCGGGGAGAGCGCGCGTACGGCGCAGGCCAAGGAGCGCAGCGTGCACCGGCTGCGGCGGTGGGCCGCCGACGGGCGGCAAGACTAGGGTTTCGCCCGAAATCGGCCGTTTGTGCGGGCCCTGACCTGGGCGATTTCATTCCGCACCGGGGTAGCGGTTATCGTGGTGCGGTATGCCATCTGCCTGGATGCACCTGTGGGAACAGATGTATCCGTATGCCTCGTGAAGGCGCAGACGGCAGTCTCACAGAGAACACTCTCGTATCTGACCCGGAGAGAGCATGCCTCCCAAGAAGAAGAAGGTCACGGGGCTTATCAAGCTCCAGATCCAGGCCGGTGCCGCTAACCCGGCTCCCCCGGTCGGCCCCGCGCTGGGCCAGCACGGCGTCAACATCATGGAGTTCTGCAAGGCCTACAACGCCGCGACCGAGTCGCAGCGTGGCATGGTCGTCCCGGTGGAGATCACGGTCTACGAGGACCGTTCCTTCACCTTCGTGACCAAGACTCCGCCGGCCGCGAAGCTGATCCTCAAGGCCGCGGGTGTGGAGAAGGGCTCCGGCGAGCCGCACAAGACCAAGGTCGCCAAGATCACGGCCGACCAGGTCCGCCAGATCGCCGAGACCAAGATGCCCGACCTCAACGCGAACGACATCGACGCCGCGTCGAAGATCATCGCCGGTACCGCCCGTTCCATGGGCATCACCGTCGAGGGCTGACCACCTCCACCCCCTTACGTGGCAGGGCCAAGCGCTGGTCCGTAGACCACGACCTCCACGACAAACCAGGAGAACGCAGTGAAGCGCAGCAAGACTCTCCGCACGGCTGACGCCAAGGTCGACCGCACGCGGCAGTACGCCCCCCTCGAGGCCGTCCGCCTCGCCAAGGAAACCTCCTCGACCAAGTTCGACGGCACCGTCGAGGTCGCCATGCGGCTGGGCATCGACCCGCGCAAGGCCGACCAGATGGTCCGTGGCACCGTGAACCTTCCGCACGGCACCGGCAAGACCGCCCGGGTCCTGGTCTTCGCGACCGGTGACCGTGCTGCGGCCGCGGAGGCCGCGGGCGCCGACATCGTCGGCTCCGACGAGCTCATCGACGAGGTTGCCAAGGGGCGTCTGGACTTCGACGCCGTTGTCGCCACCCCGGACCTCATGGGCAAGGTCGGCCGCCTGGGCCGCGTGCTCGGTCCCCGTGGCCTGATGCCGAACCCGAAGACCGGCACCGTGACCCCGGACGTGGCCAAGGCCGTGACCGAGATCAAGGGCGGCAAGATCGAGTTCCGCACCGACAAGCACTCGAACCTGCACTTCATCATCGGCAAGTCGTCCTTCGACGAGGCCAAGCTGGTCGAGAACTACGCCGCGGCGCTGGAGGAGATCCTCCGTCTGAAGCCGTCGGCCGCCAAGGGCCGCTACATCAAGAAGACCACCATCACCACCACGATGGGCCCCGGCATCCCGGTCGACCCGAACCGCACCCGCAACCTGCTCTCCGAGGAGCCGGTCGTCTGAGCGGTCGTCCGCTGACCTGAAAAGGCCGGGCCCGGTTCCCTCGGGGGAACCGGGCCCGGCCTTTTCGCGTCCTCCCCCGCGGACGTCTTATGCGGGCTTTATTCGAGGAGATCAGGCTCATGCGCATGTCCCGGCCGCTCGTCCTCGCCGCCTCCACCGCGCTCCTGGTGCTTCCGCTGTCCGCCTGTGGCGGCGATGAGCAGGATCCGGCCAAGGCCCTTCGGGACGCCGTGTCCGCCGTGTCCGGGAAGGGCTCCGCCGAGTTGGTGATGGAGACCCGGGACCCGGAGGACGGCACGTCCACGAGGGAGGGGAAGTTCAGCTGGAAGCCGGGCTCCAGGGGCGCGGACGTCGTCATGCAGACCGCTGACAGCAAGGACTTCGAGCAGCTGGCCGGCTCCGACGGCAAGGCCCGGCTGCTGTCCGGCAAGGACTTCTTCTACGTGGAGCTCGACTCCCCGCTGAACGGCAGGAAGTGGCTGGACCTGAGCGGCGACAGCGGCTCCGAGCAGGACACCACGCCGGACAACGGCCCGGAGACGGCCATCGCCGCACTGGCCACCGCCGACGATCTGAAGAAGGCCGGCACGGAGAAGGTGAACGGCCAGGACACCGACCACTACACCGGCACCGTGGACGTGGCGGAGCTGGCAGAGACCAAGCTGCAGGGCGTCTCCGGCAACTCCCGGGACGAGTACGCCGAGAACCTCAGGAACCAGGGCCTGAAGAAGGTCCGTATCGAGGTCTGGATCGGCGACGACGGCCTGGCCGTACGCACCGTCGAGTCGGGCAGGACCGCCAAGGGCGCCTACCGGGAGACCGTCGACATCAAGAGCTACGGCGACGGCTTCACGGTCGACAGGCCCCCGGCCTCCGAGGTGGCGACGCTGGAGGAGTTCGTGCGGAGCCTGCAGTGACTACGGGCCACCCGCGGACTGCCCGGTTCCGGCAGTCGCCGGGGGGCTTTCCTGCCGTGAAAACCGCTGTCGGGCCCCCGGCCCCGTCCGATTGACTGAAGGCACCACCGCAGACCCCTGGGGGGAAGAACCATGTACCGCAACGCCATCCGCGGCGGCGCCGCCGTCGCGACCGCCGTACTCCTGACCGCGGGCGCGGCGGCCTGCTCCGCCGAGGACACCGCCAAGACGGCCGCCGAGGCGATCGCGCTGATCGCGGACAAGGCCGACAAGAGCGGCTCCGCCGAGATCGTGGCGACCACCGAGATGCCCGCCCTGCCGCAGCCGGTGAGGATGGAGGGCATCTACACCTGGGGCGACGGCCTGGCCATGCGCGTCGAGATGGACGCGGACTCCGTGGGCATGGGCGAGCTCGTCTCGGACGGCACCGTCGAGACCCGCTTCGTCGACGGCGCGTACTACTACAGCGTCGACCCCCAGGCGTCCGGTCCGCTGAAGGACAAGCACTGGATGCGGATCGACGCCGAGGCGATCCTCGGCCAGGCCGGCGCCAACCAGCTCAGCTCCAGCAACCAGGACCCCATCGCGGGCGTGAAGGCCCTGAAGTACGCCGACGACGTCTCGAAGGTCGGCGAGGAGAAGATCAACGGCAAGACGGCCACGCACTACCGCGGCGTCTACACCAAGGACGACATCGAGAAGAAGGCCGACGACCTGTCGGAGAAGGACCGCGACTCCATGCTGGAGTCGCTCAACCAGGCCAAGATCGACGAGATCACCGTCGACGTCTGGGTGGCCGACGACCTCCCGGTCCGGATCAAGCAGGACATGGGCCAGATGACGGTCACGATGGACTTCAAGAGCTTCGGCAAGGCCCGGACGATCGAGGCACCGCCCGCGTCCGACACCGCGGACATGACCGACGCCGTGAAGGCCCAGCAGAGCTGATCGCCCCCGGCGATCAGTGCCCGGCCACGGCACCCCGGCGGTCGCGGCCGCCCTGAGCGTGAATCCGCTCTCCCTGGGTCCGCACACTCAGGTCAGGGGCACGGGACTGATAGCCCTGACGCC
>NZ_JBFAXR010000013.1:0-102704 GCF_040680895.1 Streptomyces sp. NPDC051940
GCCCCGCCGGATGGCCGCACCGGGTGCGGTTCACACCGCTGCGGGCGGCTGGGCCGCCCAGGGGGCGGCACGGGCGGGCGCAGCGGCCCCGCACCCAAGAGGCCCCCGGGACCACGGCGGCGGGCGGCGAGCGTGGGCACCGCCGTGCGGGCGGGACACGGGCGAGGCAGGTGGCCCCTGCCAAGGGGCGGTGGGGCCAGCGCACGCCCGGGGGCGGGCCCGGGCGGCCGAGGCGCCGACCGGCCTACGCGCCGCCCCCCGGCGCCCGCCCCGCCGCGGCCGGCGCCTCCGCCGGACCGAGGCTCAGCATCTGCCGCAAAAGGTCCGCGCGCCGCAGCAGCCACCGCACCACGGCCTCAGGGTCGCCATCGCCGTCCTGGCGGGGGAGACACCCTCCGTCACTACGCGTCATCGGACGCCACCTGGTCCCTTCCGGACTTCTCTCCCATTCCCCCGCGACCACGTGGACTCACCGCCCCCACGGAAGGTTGTACGCACTGGGCCGAACGAGACCCACCCGACACACCGCCACGGGCCTGGGCAAACGGCAAACGGCAAACGGCAAACGGCCTCAGGGCTCGAAGCGGTACCCCATCCCCGGCTCCGTGACGAAGTGCCGGGGATGGGCGGGATCGCCCTCCAGCTTCCGGCGCAACTGCGCCACGTACACCCGCAGGTAGTTCGTCTCCGTCCCGTACGACGGCCCCCAGACCTCCTGGAGCAGCTGCTTCTGGCTGACCAGCCGCCCCGAGTTGCGGACGAGCACCTCCAGCAGATGCCACTCCGTCGGCGTCAGCCGCACGTCCGCCCCGTTGCGCCGCACCTTCTTCGCGGCGAGGTCGACCGTGAAGCTCTCCGTCTCGACCGTGACCGCCCCCTCCGCCGCGGACACGGGCTCCGCCCGCCGCACCGCGGCCCGCAGCCGCGCCAGCAGCTCGTCCATCCCGAAGGGTTTGGTGACGTAGTCGTCCGCCCCCGCGTCCAGCGCCGCCACCTTCTCGTCGGAGGAGTGCCGCGCCGACAGCACCAGGATCGGCACCCGGGTCCAGCCGCGGATGCCGCGGATCACGTCCACGCCGTCCATGTCCGGCAGTCCGAGGTCCAGGACCACCACGTCGGGATGGCGCTCGGCCGCCAGCCGCAGCGCGGTCGCGCCGTCGTACGCGGAGTCCACCTCGTACTTCCGCGCCTTCAGGTTGATGACCAGCGCCCGCACGATCTGCGGCTCGTCGTCGACCACCAGCACCCGGTGCATCGCACCCGCCTTCCGTCGCTCAGCCCGCCACCCGCGCGGGCACGTCGCTGTCCGCCGCCTCGAGAGTGAGCACCATCGTCAGTCCCCCGCCGGGGGTGTCCTCCGCCGCCAGTGTCCCGCCCATGGCCTCGGTGAAGCCACGCGCCACGGCGAGCCCCAGCCCGACCCCGGCGCCGCGCGGCGCGTCGCCGTACCGCTGGAACGGCTCGAAGATCCGGTCCTTCCCGGCGTCCGGGACGCCCGGCCCCTGGTCCAGCACCCGCAGCTCCACCCGGTCCGCCAGCGCGCTGGCCTTGACCAGCACCTTCTCTCCGGCCGGACTGTACTTGACGGCGTTCTCCACCACGTTGGCGACCGCCCGTTCCAGCAGCCCGGGGTCGACCCGGACCAGCGGCAGGCTCTCGGGGACGTCCAGCACCACACTGTCCTCCGGCACTCCGGCCAGCGCCATCGGCACGACCTCGTCGAGCGCGGCGGGACGCAGCAGCGGCGCGAGGGTGCCGGTCTGCAGCCGGGACATGTCGAGCAGGTTCCCGATCAGCGCGTCGAGCCGGTCGGCACCCGCCTCGATGCTCTCCAGCAGCTCGGCCTCGTCCTCGTCCGACCACTCCACGTCGTCGGAGCGCAGGGAGCTGACGGACGCCTTGATCGCGGCGAGCGGGGTGCGCAGATCGTGGCTGACGGCGGCGAGCAGCGCGGTGCGGATCTGGTTGCCCTCGGCGAGCTTGCGCGCCTCGGCCGCCTCCGCCTCCAGCCGCTGCCGGTCCAGCACGGTGGCCGCCTGCGCGGCGAACGCGCCGAGGACGCGCCGGTCCGCGGCCGGCAGTTTGCGGCCGGTCAGGGTGAGGGTGAGGCCGTCGCCGACGGGCAGGTCCACGTCCGCCTCGTCGGGGGAGCGCGGCGGCGCCTCGCCGGCCTTCCCCACGCAGACCCAGCCGTCGGGGTCCCCGCCGCGCTCCAGCAGGGCGGCGGAGTCCATGGAGAAGGTCACCCGCATCTGCTCCAGCAGCGCCTCCACGCTCGTCTCGCCCCGCAGCACCGTGCCGGCGAGGAACGACATCACCTGGGCCTCGGCCTGCAGCCGGGCCGCCTGGTCGGTACGGCGGGCCGCCAGGTGCACCACGGAGGCGACGGCGGCGGCCACGGCGAAGAAGACGGCGATGGCGACGATGTTGTGGGGGTCGTCGACCGTGAGCGTGTGCGTGGGTTCGGTGAAGTAGTAGTTCAGCAGCAGCGAGCCGAACGCCGCCGAGGCCAGCGCGGGCAGCATCCCGCCCAGCAGCGCGGCGCCGACCGTGGCGACGAGGAACGCCAGCACGGTGTTGGCGAACCCGAAGTCGCCGCCCGCGCCGAGCAGCAGCGGGGTGAGCAGCGCGGGCCCGGCGAGCCCGGTCAGCCAGCCGGCGACGATCCGCCCCCGGCCCAGCCGCGCACCCCGGGCCACCGGCAGGCCGCGCCCCTTGGCCACCTCGTCGTGCGTGACGATGTGCACGTCCAGGTCCGCGCCCGAGTCCCGGGCCACGGTGGCCCCCACGCCCGGCCCGAGGACGTACTGCCAGGGCCTGCGCCGGCTGGAACCCAGCACGATCTGCGTCGCGTTCACCCCGCGCGCGAACTCCAGCAGCGCGGTCGGTACGTCGTCACCGATCACATGGTGGTAGGTCCCGCCCAGGTCCTCCACCAGCGTCCGCTGCACCGCCAGCTCCTTCGGCGAGGCGGCCGCGGCCGACAGCCCGTCGCCGCGCGACACGTGCACGGCCATCACCTCGCCCCCGGACCCCTTGGTGGCGAGGCGTTTGGCCCGGCGGATGAGCGTGCCGCCCTCCGGGCCGCCGGTCAGGCCGACGACGATCCGCTCGCGGGCCTGCCAGGTGGTGCGGATGTCGTGCTCGCTGCGGTACTCGCGCAGGTACTCGTCCACCCGGTCGGCCACCCACAGCAGCGCCAGCTCCCGCAGCGCGGTCAGGTTCCCCGGCCGGAAGTAGTTCGACAGGGCGGCGTCCACCCGGTCCGGCGCGTAGATGTTGCCGTGCGCCATCCGCCGCCGCAGCGCCTGCGGCGACATGTCGACCAGCTCGATCTGGTCCGCCCTGCGCACGACCTCGTCGGGCACGGTCTCGCGCTGCCGCACCCCGGTGATGTTCTCCACCACGTCGCCCAGCGACTCCAGATGCTGGATGTTGACGGTGGAGATCACGTCGATGCCCGCGGCCAGCAGCTCCTCGACGTCCTGCCACCGCTTCCCGTTCCGCGAACCGGGCACGTTGGTGTGCGCCAGCTCGTCGACCAACGCCACCTCCGGCCGCCGTGCCAGCACGGCGTCCACGTCCATCTCCGTGAAGGAACTCCCCCGGTACGCCAGCTCCCGCCGCGGCACCTGCTCCAGCCCGTGCAGCATCACCTCGGTCCGCGGCCGCCCGTGGCACTCCACGAACCCGACCACCACGTCCGTACCCCGCTCCAGCCGCCGGTGCCCCTCGGAGAGCATCGCGTACGTCTTGCCCACGCCGGGAGCGGACCCGAGGTGGATCCGCAGTGTGCCTCGTCCCATGAGGCCATTGTGCGTCGCGCCGAGGAGCTTCGAGGCGGCCCGCCGCGCACTGCCGCGACCTGCGGTTTCACCTGCTCCCGGGGGCTGAAACCGCGCTGAAACCCCGCTGAGCCCGGTGCGCCGCAGGCTTCGGGGCATGACAACGACGACGCACACCGCACCCGCCATCGCGGCCACCGGGCTGCGCAAGGCCTACGGGGACAAGACGGTCCTCGACGGAATCGAACTGCACGTGCCGGCCGGCAGCATCTTCTCGCTGCTCGGGCCGAACGGGGCCGGCAAGACCACGGCCGTGAACATCCTGTCCACCCTGATCCCCGCCGACGCCGGCGACCTCCGCGTCGGCGGCCACGACGTCGCCGCCCGGGCGCAGGCGGTCCGCTCCGTCATCGGCGTCACGGGGCAGTTCTCCGCCGTCGACGGTCTGATCACCGGCGAGGAGAACATGCTCCTCATGGCGGACCTGAACCACCTCTCCCGCGCGGAGGGCCGCCGGGTGACCGCGGAGCTGCTGGAGCGCTTCGACCTCGTCGAGGCCGCGAAGAAGCCCGCCTCCACCTACTCCGGCGGTATGAAGCGCCGCCTCGACATCGCGATGACGCTGGTCGGCAGCCCGTCGATCATCTTCCTCGACGAGCCGACCACGGGTCTGGACCCGCGCAGCCGGCACAACATGTGGCAGATCATCCGCGAGCTGGTCTCGGGCGGCACCACCGTCTTCCTCACCACCCAGTACCTGGAGGAGGCGGACCAGCTCGCCGACCGGATCGCCGTCCTGCACGACGGGAAGATCGCCGCCGAGGGTTCGGCCGCCGAGCTGAAGCGCCTCGTTCCCGGCGGCCACATCCGGCTGCGCTTCGACGACCCCCAGGCGTACGAAGCGGCCGCAGGCGCCCTGCGCGAGGTGACGCGGGACGACGAGTCCCTGGTCCTGCAGCTGCCCTCCGGCGGCTCGCAGCGCGAGCTGCGCGCCGTACTGGACTGGCTGGAGGCCGCCGAGATCGAGGCGGACGAGCTGAGCGTCCACACCCCCGACCTCGACGACGTGTTCTTCGCCCTGACCGCCCGTCCCGCCGCCCCCGCCTCCCCGGCCGCCCAGAAGGAGAACGCCCGATGAGCACGACGCAGCTTTCCACCGGCCCGTCCCGGATCTCCCTCGCCGTACGCGACTCGAACACGATGCTGCGCCGCAACCTGCTGCACGCCCGGCGCTACCCGTCGCTGACCCTGAACCTGCTGCTCACCCCGATCATGCTGCTGCTGCTCTTCGTGTACGTCTTCGGCGACACGATGAGCGCGGGCATCACCGGCGGCGCCCCGGACCGCTCCGCCTACATCGCGTACCTCGTCCCGGGCCTGCTGCTGATGACGATCGGATCCACGGTGATCGGCACCGCGGTCTCCGTCTCCAACGACATGACCGAGGGCATCATCGCCCGCTTCCGCACCATGGCGATCCACCGTCCGTCGGTGCTGATCGGGCACGTGGTCGGCAGCGTGCTGCAGTCGGTCGCCAGCGTGGTCCTCGTCGGCGCGGTCGCCGTGGCCATCGGCTTCCGCTCCACCGACGCCACCGTCCTGGAGTGGCTCGCGGCGTTCGGGCTGCTCGCCCTCTTCGCCCTGGCGCTCACCTGGATCGCGGTCGGCATGGGTCTGGTCAGCCCGAGCGCCGAGGCCGCCAGCAACAACGCGATGCCGCTGATCCTGCTGCCGCTGCTGTCCAGCGCGTTCGTCCCGCTGGACGCGATGCCGGGCTGGTTCCAGCCGATCGCGGAGTACCAGCCCTTCACCCCGGCGATCGAGACCCTGCGCGGTCTGCTGCTCGGCACGGAGATCGGCCACAACGGCTGGCTCGCCGTCGCCTGGTGCCTGGGGCTGGCGGTGCTCGGCTACTACTGGTCCACCTCGAAGTTCAACCAGGGGCCGCGGAGCTGACCGTGGAGCGGTGGGTCAGCCCCGCTCCCGCAGCAGCTCCAGCGCAGAGCCGCGCAGGACCTCCATGTCCAGGCCGGCGTACGAGGAGAGCGCCTCCTCGTACGCCGGCCCGTCGGCGTCCCGGGCGGCCTCGCGGGCGCGGGCCGAGGACATGGTGGGCTGGAAGCTGTGCAGGAAGCGCAGCCGTTCGGCCAGGGCGATCATCCGCGCGGCGCGGGTGCGTACGGCCGCGTCGGCCGGCGCTGTACCGTCCGGCGCCGCCGCCAGGTCCGTGAAGGCGACGGCGAGCAGCAGGGCGCCGCACACCGGCAGGTCCATCACCGACGGGGGCCGCACGCCGGGGGCCAGCGTGCCCTCCAGCGCGCCGGGGAGGGCCTCGACCAGCTCCGGCACCAGGTCGAGCCGCCCGTGCTGGGCGTGCGCGATCACGGCGGCGGCCCGCAGCTCCAGGGCCCAGGGCTCTAGGTGCGCGCGGAGTTCGGCGAGGTCCACGCCCGGCTCCTCGACGCGCCGCACCGCCTCGCGCCACAGGCCGAGGCCCGCCGCGACGGAGCCGCGGGCCAGATGGATCTCGGCCTGCGCGCCCAGGTCGGGCACCAGCGCGGCGAGGGCCTCGTCCGTCTGCGGCAGCGACCGGGCCTGCTCCAGCCAGTACTCCGCCTGGTCGATCTCGCCCAGCTGCAGGCTGGTGAGGACCATCGCCCAGCGGATGCCGATCTCGTCGGCGCCGAAGCCGATGTCGTCCAGGATGCGCAGCGAGGCGAGCAGATGCCGCTGCGCCTCGTCGCCGCGTTCCAGCAGCATGCACAGCTCGCTCATCCGCGCGTGCGCGATGCCCAGCAGCCACGGGAAGCGGCCGCCCTCGAACGCCTCCAGGGTGCGCTGCGCGGTCTTCAGCGCGCGGTCCATGTCGTTGCGGCTCTGCCAGTAGAAGGTGGCGGCGCCGTTGGCGATGCCCGCCACCAGCCGGTCCGTACTGGCGCACAGCTCGTCGAGTACGGAGTCGTCCTGGCCCGCGGAGAGCTGGACGAGCACGACGGCCATGGCGCGCAGCGGGGTGTCGGGCGGCGCGGCCGGCAGCCGGCGCAGGGCCAGCAGATGGCGGGAGGCGAGCGGGCCGCGGACGTTGAAGAGGGTGGCGGTGCACAGGGCGGCGGCGCTGCGGGTCGCCTCGGTCAGCTCGTCGTCCGGGCGGTAGTGCGACAGCGGCCAGGCCGTGTCGCGTACGAGCCCCACCATGCGGCTGAAGTCGGACTCCACCGTCCACAGCGCGGCCAGCACACCCGATACGGCGGCGACCGTGGCGCGCTCGTCGCCGGCGATAGCCAGGCGCAGGGCGTGGGCCAGGTTGTCCTGGTCGGCCCGGATGAGCGTCAGGGCCGGCGCGGGGTCGGGGCCGAACAGCGCGTCGTGGTACGCGGCGCCGAAGTCCCGCGCCCAGGCCAGGAACCGGACCTGGGCGGGCAGGTCCTCCCCGGTCTCGGCGCGCTGGACCGCGCTGAACTCCCGTACGGTCTCCAGCATCCGGAAGCGCACCCCGGCCGGGGTGTCGGCGACCTGCAGCAGCGACTGCCCGGCCAACTGCTCGAGGACCAGCAGCACATCGGGGATGCCGCTGTCCGCCAGCACGTGTTCGGCGGCGTCCGCGCCGAAGCCGCCGGGGAAGAAGGCGAGCCGCCGCATCGCGCGCCGGCCGTCGTCGTCGAGCATGCTCCAGCTCCAGTCGACGACCGCGTGCAGCGTACGGTGGCGCTGCGGGGCGTCGCGGGAGCCGCCGCGGAGCAGGGCGAAGCGGTCCCGCAGCCGTCGGCTGACCTCGGCCACGGACATCACCCGCACCCGGGCGGCGGCCAGTTCCACCGCGAGGGGCAGTCCGTCGAGATGGGCGCACAGCTCGCGTACGGCGTCCTCGGGCAGCTCGATCCCCGGACGGGCGGCGCGGGCGCGCTGTGCGAACAGCTCGGCGGCGGTGGACGCGCTCAGCTCCGGCAGCCGGTAGACGGACTCGGAGCTGAGGTCGAGCGGGGAGCGGCTGGTGGTGAGGACGCGCAGCTCGCGGGTCGCGGAGACCAGGGCCTGTACGAGGTCGGCGGCGCCGCGCAGGACCTGCTCGCAGTTGTCGAGGACCAGCAGCGCGCCCTGGCCGCCGAGGGCGGCCGCGATGGCGCTGACGTGGTCCATCCCCGCCAACTGCCGGTTCTCGCTGACCCCGAGGACGGAGGCGACCTCCGCGGCCACGTCGTCGTCGGAGGTGACGGAGGCGAGCGGGACGACGTGTACGACGCGCTGCTCGGCGGCGCGGGCCACGGCGTACGCGAGCCGGGTCTTGCCCAGTCCGCCCGGGCCGACGATCGACACCACGCGCGCGGTGTTCAGCAGTCCGATGACGGCGGCCAGGTCCTCCTCGCGTCCGAGCAGCGGATTCGGCTCGTGCGGGACACCCTGCCGTATCGCCGGGGTCTCGGGGCGCAGCAGCTCCTGGTGGACGGCGCGCACGGCCGGGCCCGGGTCGGCGCCCAGCTCGTCGCGCAGCCTTCTGCGGTACGCGTCGTAGCGGGCCAGTGCGGCCGCGGGACCCTTGGCGGCGGCCTCGCAGCGCAGCAGCTCGGCCAGCACCTCCTCGTCGCGCGGCAGTTCGGCGGCCAGCTCCGCGAGCGGACCGGCGGCCTCGGCCCGTCGGCCGGTACGGGCGAGCGCGAGCGCGTGGGCCCGGACGAGGGCGCCGCGCGCGCTGATCCGCTCCGCGCGCAGCGCGGCCACGGGGTCGTACAGCTCGTCCCCGCCCGCCCCGCCCCCGTCCCACAACTCCAGCCCCTGTTCGGCCTCGCGCAGCGCCGCGGCGTGGTCGCCCTCGTGTGCGCGCCGGTCGCTCGCCTCGGCGTGCAGCAGCAGCGCGGCGCTGTCGACCTCGTCGGCGCCGAGCGTGAGCCGGTACCCGCTGGGGGTCGCCTCGACGACGTCGGCGCCGAGTTGCGCCCGGAGCCGGGAGACGAGGATCCGCAGCGCCCGCACGGGATTCTCGGGCTGCTCGTCGGGCCACAGCCCGTCCACGAGCGCGCCGGTGCCGCATCCGGCCCGCAACTCCCCGCCCAGCAGGGCCAGCAGCCCCCGCAGCCGCGGCGCGGTGATCTCCTGCCCCCGAAAGGACACCCCGGTGAGCAAACGCAGCTGGATGGTCACCCCCGCACCCTATCGGGGCTCCCCCACCATCCGGTTGGCCCGGTCACCGCCCTGGTAGCCGCGGCACTCCGTGTAGTTGATGCGTACTTGCCAAGTTTCTCGGGGCGTCGGTACCGTTTCCCCTCCCGGTCGACGCGACCTCCGCAACGGCCACCGCTGACGCCCCACCGCACCGCAGACCTCCCCGCGGCCAGGCCCGGGGAGAGACGGCAGGGTCGGCCCCACACGGCCCTGCCGTCCGGTGGAGCGACCGGCCCAACCCTCATCGCACCCCCCGGCACGGCGTGCCGCAGCACAGCGCCGGACTACGAGCGCCCCGGGGAAGCGGCCGCGCCTCAGCGGCGGCGGGCGCACGCCGCCTGCGCCTCGGCGACCAGCTCCCGGATCGCCTCGGCCGCCGAGGCGCGATCCCGCGCCGCCCGCGCGAACGGCAACCGCACGTCCTCGTACGTCCGCGACCGCTCGAGCCTCAGCACCAGCCCCCGCGCGTCCAGCGCGACGGGCACGACCCGCGCGACCCCCCGCCGCGCCCGCGGCCCGCACAGCGCCGTGAGGGTGCCGACCAGATCCGCGTGCGCGTCGGCGAGGTGCAGCAGCAGCGACGCCTCCACCGCGGCGAGCGGATCGGGGGCGACCCCCTCGAGGTCCTCCGGATCGAGTTCCACCTCCACCGAGGCCGTCGAGAGGACCGCCATCGCGAGATCGAAGTCGAGGAGGACCACGTCCTCCTCGCCCTGCCGCTCGGCCGGCGCCAGCCACCCGGAGAGCGCGACCCGCGCCCGCACCCGGTCCCGCACGGCCGTCGGCGCCACGTCCGTGAAGTCGAGCACCGCCGCCAGATCGCCGTCCGGCGCGCAGACCACCCGCGCGGCGAGCGCGCTGTCCGCGGGCACCCGCAGGGCGATCCGCCCCGAGTCGGAGACGTCGTGCAGGCCGACCAGATCGCAGCCGAAGCCGTCCAGGGTGAGGCGGAGCGAATCCGCCGTGGTGATCACCGAGCGGACACGTTCCGCGACGGTCGGGCCGGCCATGAGCACGCACCTCCAAAGAGTTAGGTAAGCCTTACCTTAGCTCACAAGACTCTCGTCGAGCAGCCCCTCCACCAGCTCACGCGGCAGCCCGTGCGTGTCGTGCAGGTAGAGGAAGTCCTCCGGCGTCAGCGACCGCCCCGAGAACCGAGGCCGCGAGAGCACGCTCCGCCCCCGCGTCAGCAGCCCCCGGAAGCGCCGCTCCTCGTCGAGCAGCACCCCGCGCACGTCGACCTCGCCGTCCTCCTGCCGGAAGTGCTGCCGCGTGTGCTCGACCAGCTCCCGCGGCAGATCGCCCAGCGTCCGCGAGGGGTCCTCACGCCACAGGACGGTCAGCAGCCGCCGTACCAGCCGCCGCAGCACATAGCCGCGGCCGGTGTTGGACGGCAGTACACCGTCGCCGATGACGACGATCGAGGAGCGCAGATGGTCGCTGACGATCCGCCGCGGCTCCTCCCCGCTCAGCCCCCACACGCCGGGGACCAGCCGCATCCACGGTTCGAAGAGGTCGGAGTCGTACACCGACCGCTTCCCCTGCAGCAGGGGGACCAGCCGCTCCAGCCCCATGCCCGTGTCGACGCTCGGCCGGGGCAGCGGGGTGAGGCTGCCGTCCTCGTGCCGGCGGTAGCCCATGAGCACGTGGTTCCAGATCTCGACCCAGCGCTCGTCGCCGGTCGGTGTCGATACGGGCGGACCGTCGCCGGTCCACACGAAGATCTCCGAGTCGGGACCGCAGGGCCCGGTGGGGCCGTTGGACCACCAGTTCTCGTCGCGGGTGAGCTCCACCGGTACGCCCAGCTCCTGCCACGTCCGCAGCGACGAGGTGTCCGGCCCGAGCCGTTCGTCGCCGCCGAAGACCGTGACGTACAGCCGCCCCGGGTCGAACCCGTAGCCGTCGGTGAGGAGTTCGTACCCCCAGCGCAGGCTCTGCGAGTGGCTGTAGTCGCCGAGCGACCAGGACCCCAGCATCTCGAAGACCGTCAGATGCGTGCCGTCGCCGACCTCGTCGAGGTCCGTCGTCCGCAGACATCGCTGGACGTTGGTCAGCCGGCCGCCCAGCGGATGCGGGCGGGTGCCCTCCAGATACGGCGTGAGCGGATGCATGCCGGAGGTGGTGAAGAGCACCGGGTCACCCGGCGGCGGGAGCAGGGTGCTGCCCGTGACGGGACGGTGCCCGCGCTCCCGGTAGAAGGAGGTGAAAGTGGAGAGGATCTGCTCGGAGTTCATGGTCTCGGCCCTTTCGGTTCGGGTTCGAAAGCGGCTCGCCGCCGGAGGAAAGGCGGGGGCCGCGGATACGACGAACCGGAAAAGGGGCCGGAGAAGGAGTGGTGGAACACAAAAAACCGGCGAACCGTTTCCGGTCGCCGGCGGATGGATGAGTGCGTCAGGCAGCGGCAACCGGGGAGCTGGTCGCTCGCGCGGTCACGGTACGGGTACAGGGCCTGACGTTCATGTTCCCCACCGTAGCAGCGGACGCCGCGCACACGCTCGATGTTTTCTGCGAGAGGTGCCCCGGAAGGGTTGTCTGCGGTCTGACTAAAACCCGCCCGGCACGTCTCGCGACGGCGACGGACCCGCTTACGGACACAGTGGCCCTTTGTCCGATTTCCGTTCGCGTGAGGAACGAGCTGTACATGAACCGCATTTCAGGTCTCCTGCACCGGCCCGTGCAGATGATGTGCGTGACCGTGGCCTTCGCCGGCCTCGGCGCGGTGCCCGGCTGGGCGGCCGAGGCGGGGCACCCGTCGTCCGTGGGCCCGGCGTCCGTCGGGGCCGTCGCCCCGGAGGTCCTCCCCGCCCAGGACCTCGACGAGCCGGTGGCCGGTTCGGGTGCGGGGAGCGGTGACTCGGCGGAGTCCGACGACGGGCCCGGCGCGGGTACGCGCGGCTCGGCCGAGGGCGAGGACGGCCCGGGCGAGGGCGCGGGGATCGGCATCTCGGCCGAGTCCGACGACGGCCCGGGCGCCCAGGCGGGCACCGGCGACGAGGTCGACGAGGTACCCACGCCGGCTGCCACGACGCCCGTGCCCGCGCCTCCGGTCGACGAGCCCGGCCCGCGACCGTCGTCGCCCGCCCCCAGCACCGTTCCCCCGGCGGCGGACCGCGGAGCCGTCGTCCCGCCGCAGAAGGACCTGGCGGACACGGGCAGCGACGCGGACACGGCGGTGGCCCTGGGCGCGGCGGGCTCGGGAGTCCTGCTGCTCGGCGTGGCGGCGCTCATGCACGCCCGCCGCAGGCGCGGCTGACCAGGTCCGGCCGCGCCACCGGGTCCGTGCGCTCCGCGCGACACGGGGGACGCGCGGGGCGCACGCGGCGGGAGGCGTACGTGGGGCGGCCGCATGCGCCCCGCGTGCATCGCGCGCCCCCCGCCAGCCCTTCGCCAGGGCCATTCGGCCCCATGCGCGCCGCCCTCGGGCGGGGGCATGCTGGGCGGGCCTCGGCGATCCGTGGCACTGGGGGGAAGACGGGCCGGTCCGGGCTCAGCTGGGGGGTGTGAGTCCGGACCGGCCCGAGCCATGCCCGCCTCCGGCGGCACGGCAGGCCCCCGGGCATGGGGCCGTTCGGCCCCAGGTGCGTACCCGCCCGGCCCTGGGCCCCCGTCCCCGTACCGCGGCAGAATGCACCGCGGGTGGCCGTGGCGGCCGGCAGACTCCCGCCGGATGACCTGGCCGACGGGCACTGCGTCCCGAACGGTCGCTACGGGCCCCCCGAACAGGAATCAGGGCGGCCGATGGCCGCCCTTTCGCCGTGGCGGGCTGCGCGCACCCCGGCAGGATCCGAAGGACAGGCCCTACGTCATCCCGTGCTTGCGCCGCCACTCGGGCCCGACCCGGGTCCACTCGTACTCCCAGGTCCGCAGGCGCGACCGGTCCAGCCGGCGCCCGACCAGGCACCGGGCCAGCCAGGTCAGCCCGGCGACGGTCACCGCCACCGACACACCCGTGAGCGTCGCCTGCAGCAGGGCGTCCGTGTCGCCGGGCGGGGGCGGGGTGACGCGCTCGCGGGCGGCGTCCGTCCACACCGTCGCCTTGTCACCGGCCTGGAGCCCCGCCGGGACGCGGGCCGTGGCGGTCACCGGCCGGCCGTCGGCGGAGGTGAAGCGGACGACGGCGCGGCGGCGGTCGTCGTGTACTCCGATGGTGCTGATCCTCGCCGGCTCGGGGTCCTCGACGAGCACGGCCCGCACCTGCTGCCGCTCCGCGCGCTGGTCGATCATCGCGTCGTACAGTCCGGCGCCGACGGCGACGCCCGCCGCCGCGCCGCCCACGATCGCGAACACGGCCGCGAGCAGCACGATCCAGGACTCGAGCACGTCGACGCGGCGCCTGAGCGGGTTGGTCCGCCAGCGCCACAGCAGCACTTTCGACTTCATCGCACGCTCCCAAGTCGAGTGTCCCACCGCCCGCCCCCCGGCGGTAGGCGCCACACCCCCTGTACGGATCCGACCACCGCGTACCCGGCCCCGGTTGCCGCACTCTCCCGGGAGGGCGCACGGGACGAGTACCGTGGCGGCTTCGGGCCCGTTCGGCCCTAGTCGTCGGGGGCGGCGTCGTCAACGATCTGGTGGGGACACCGATTCGGCACGAGGGAGCCACTGTGAGTCACACGATTCCGGCGCGGCGCTTCGACGCGGAGGAGCCGATCCGTGTCTTTCTGCTGGACGACCACGAGGTGGTACGCCGCGGACTGCGCGATCTGCTCGACGGGGAGCCGGACATCGAGGTGGTGGGTGAGGCGGCCGGCGCCGCCCAGGCCCTGGCCCGCGGCCCCGCGCTGCGCCCGCACGTGGCCGTGCTCGACGTCCGGCTCCCGGACGGCGACGGCATCAGCGTCTGCCGCGAGCTGCGGTCGAGGATGCCGGACCTGGTGTGCCTGATGCTCACGTCGTTCGACGACGACGACGCGCTGCTCGACGCGATCATGGCGGGTGCGTCCGGTTACGTACTGAAGCAGATCAAGGGATCCGACCTCGTCTCCGCCGTACGCACCGTCGCCTCCGGTCAGTCGATGCTGGACCCGGCGACCACGGCCCGGCTGATGAGCTCGCTGCGCGGCGGTGAGGCCGAGCCGGAGCCCGCGAGCGAGGTGCTGGCCGCGCTGTCGCCGCGCGAGCGGGAGATCCTGGCGCTGATCGGCGAGGGGCTGACCAACCGGCAGATCGGCAAGCAGCTGTACCTGTCGGAGAAGACGGTGAAGAACCACATCTCCCGGCTGCTGGCCAAGCTGGGCGTGGAGCGCCGGATCCAGGCGGCCGTCCTGGCCAGCCAGGCGATGCCGGGTCACGACGCCCAGCAGCACGGCCCGGTGCGCTGACCTGCGGGGCCGGCCGGTTTCCTCGCCCGCTCAGAACCCCAGCGGCAGCGGCACCCGCCACACCAGGCGCGTGCCGCCGCCCTCCGGCGTGCTGAGCAGGCACTGGCCGCCGAGCTGACCCGCCCGCTCGGCCAGGTTCTTCAGACCGCTGAGCCGGCCGCGCTCGGGCATCCCGACGCCGTTGTCGGTGACCGTGAGGGTGAGCTGGTCTGCGGCGACGCTGAGCGTGACCGTCACCGTCGAGGCGTGGGCGTGCCGCGCCGCGTTCGACAGGGCCTCGCCCAGCACGGCGACGACCTGGTCGGCGATGCCGCCCGGCACGTTGGTGTCGAGCAGGCCCTCCGTCTGCAGGACCGGGGTGAAGCCCAGCGTCGGCACGGCCCGTTCGACCGTCTGGAAGACCCGCATCCGCAGCCCGCGCGGCTGTGCGTCCGCCTGGTGCGCGCGCAGCCCGAAGATCGTCGTACGGATGATCTTTATCGTCTCGTCGAGGTCGTCCACGGCGCGCAGCAGCCGCTCCTCCCCCTCGGCCGAGGTGACGAAGCGCACCGCGCTCTGCAGCGTCATCCCGGTGGCGAAGAGCCGCTGGATGGCCAGGTCGTGCAGATCGCGGGCGATCCGGTCGCGGTCCTCGTAGAGGGCTATCTGCTCGGCGTCGATGCGCCGCTCGGCCAGCTCCATGGCGAGCGCCGCCTGGCCGGCGAAGGCCAGCAGCGGCGCCGTCTCGTCGTCGGAGAACCCGGGCTTGCCGTCGGCCCGGGCCAGCATCAGCACGCCGCGCAGCCCGTGAGTGCCGCCCATCGGGACGGCGACGGCGGCGCCGAGACCGGAGTCCTGCAGCCGGCTCTCCCCGATCCGCTCGTCGCTGTCCACATCGGTGCTGAGGACGAGCTCGCCCGTGGAGTAGGCGAGCCCCGCGAGCGTGCCCTGGGCGCTGATCAGCTGGCCCACGTGCCGCTCGCCGCCCAGGCCCAGGGCCAGCGCGACCCGCAGCTCACCGGAGCCGGGCACGGGCAGGGCGACCGTGCCGAGGTCCGCGTCGAGGTTGTAGCGGGTGCGCTCGACGATCAGCTCCAGTACGACGGACTGGTCGGCGCCGGAGAGCAGGGTGTTGGTGACCTCGCCGGCCGCCTCCAGCCAGCGCTGCCGGCGCCGGGTCTGCTCGTACAGCCGGGCGTTCTCGATCGCGACGCCGGCGGCGACGGCGAGCGTCGTCAGCACCGCCTCGTCCTCGCTGTCGAACTCCTTGGCGCTGCGCTTCTCCGTCAGGTAGAGGTTGCCGAAGACCTCGTCGCGTACGCGGATGGGCACGCCGAGGAAGGAGTGCATCGGCGGATGGCCGGGCGGGAAGCCGTACGAGGAGGTGTGCTCGGAGATCTCCTCCAGCCGCAGCGGCTCGGGATGGCGGATCAGCTCGCCGAGGATGCCGTGGCCCTCGGGGAAGTCGCCGATGCCGCGGATCTCGTCGTCGGTGAGGCCGATGGTCAGGAACTGCGCGAGTTTGGCCTCGTCGCCGATCACGCCCAGCGCGCCGTACTCGGCGTCGACCAGTACGACCGCGGCCTCGACGATACGGCGCAGCACCTGGCGCAGGTCCAGCTCGCTGCCGATGGAGAGCACCGCCTCGAGCAGGCTGTGGACCCGGTCGCGGGTCCCGCGCACCTCGTCGATCCGCAGCTGCAGCTCCTCCAGCAGCTGGTCCAGCTGCAGTCTGGGCAGCCCCGCCCCCTGTGGCCTGTCAGCGACCATCGCCCACCCTTTCGGCCTACCCCTTGATGTCTTACGTTAGCGAGCCCCACTCCTAGAATCGGGCGTATGGCCAGGAACGAGACGCTGCGCAGGCATGCCGAGGCCCTCGACTTCTTCACCCGGCGGGTGCATCTGGTGCGCCCGGACCAGTGGGACGCCCCGACCCCGTGCACGGAGTGGTCCGTGCGGGATCTGGTGAACCACCTCACGGTGGAGCAGCTGTGGGTTCCCCCGCTGGTGGAGGGCGCGACCATCGCCGAGGTCGGGGACCGGTTCGACGGCGACCAGCTGGGCGACGACCCGGTGGCCACGTGGGACCGGGCCGCCGCCTCGGCGCTGAGCGCCTTCAACGAGCCCGGTGCGATGGAGCGGACGGTGCACCTCTCGGTCGGTGCGACACCGGCCGAGGCGTACTGCTCGCAGATGACGACGGACGCGGCCGTGCACGGCTGGGACCTCGCCCGGGCGATCGGTGCGGACGAGCAGATGCCGCCCGCGCTCGCGGAGTTCACGCTGCGGGAGGTGGAGCCGTACGCGGCCGACCTCGCCGCGAGCGGGCTCTTCGCCCCGGCGGTGGCCACGCCGCCGGACGCGGACGCCCAGACGAAGGTGCTGGGCCTGATGGGCCGAAGCGCCTAGCGGCTCTCCCGGACGGGGCGGATCACCGCCCCGTCCTCCGGCGCCCCGGCGAGGCCGGCATCGCCGCGCGCCGGGCGCGTCCGGACGGGCGGGCGCCGGGACAGCAGCCATCCCGTCAGCGCGGCGGCGAGGCCGGCCAGTCCGGCCGCCGCGAAGCCGCCCGCGGGTCCGGACGCGTCGATCGCCCCGCCGACGACCGGGACGCCGAGGGCGAAGCCCGCGCCCAGCGCCGAGGACTGCAGGCCCGTCGCCTCGCCGCGCACGCTCGCGGGTGCGAGTCGGCTCACCGCGTCGGACAGCGCGGAGAGCGTCGGTGCGGCGAGCAGCCCGGCGCCGCAGCCGGCCACGCACAACCAGCGCCAGTCGTCGGCCAGTCCGGCGGGAACGGTCACCAGCCCGAGCAGGCCGAGCAGCAGCCAGGTGGGCAGCGGTCGCGGAAGCGCGCCGTGCAGCAGACCGCCGGCGATGGAGGCCGCGCCGTACACGGCCACCACGACCGCGGCCCAGGAGACCTGGCCGGCTTCCTCGAGCGTGGCGACGATGGCCAGGTCGGTACCGTTGAGCACGATCGTGGCGCCGAACGCCATCACCAGCGCCGCGATCATTCCTGGGCCCAGCCACTCCCGGCGGCGGGGGCGGTCGGCCGGTTCTACCGGCACCTCGCCCGCGGCCCGCACGGGCGGGTCGAGCAGGGCGATCCCCGCTCCGCCCGCCACGATCGCGGCGCCGACACCCCAGGCCACCACGCCGGAGGGCAGGTGTGCCGCGCAGAGGATCACGAGGGGCGGGCCCGCCATGTAGGACAGCTCGCCCTGCACCGCTTCCAGCGCGAAGGCGGCCCGGCGCTGTCCCGCCTCCGTCGTCGCGCCGATCGCCTGCCTGGTCACGATCGGGGCCGGCACCATCAGCAGACCCGCCACGAAGGCGACGGCCAGCAGGGCCGGATACGGCAGCATCGCGACGCTCAGCCAGCACCCGGCCTGCGCCACGACGGTGATCAGCAGCACGAGGCGCGCGCCCCGCCGGTCGATCATGCGGCCCAGCAGCGGCCCGCCCAGCGCCAGACCCGTGGTCATGGCCGCCGCCGCTCCTCCCGCTGCCGCGTAGCTCATGTCCAGGCCCAGCACGACGTGCAACGTCAGCGCCATCCCGGAGGCGGTGATCGCGATGCGGGCGAGCAGCGAGACGCCCAGCAGCGATGCCATCCCGGGTACGGCGAGGACCTGTCGGTATCGAGTCACCCTTGTGACGCTAGAACCCGGATCCTGCCATAGGAAGTGGCCAGTTGACTGGAGCCGATATAATGGATTCTTATGGCCAGGGATCTGGAGATCGTCCTGCTGCGTTCGTTCGTCGCCGCTGTGCGGGCGGGCAGCATCAGCCGCGCCGCCAGCGCGCTGGGGCAGAGTCAGCCCGCGCTCAGCCAGCAGTTGCGCAAGCTCGAGAGCGCCGTCGGCAGCCCCCTGCTGCGCCGGTCCACGACCGGCGTCTCGCCGACCCGCGCGGGTGACGAACTCCTGCCGTACGCGGAGCGCATCCTCTCGCTCTCCGCGCAGGCACTCACCGAAGCCGGCCGCGCGCTGACCGGCCACTGCGGTGTCGGGCTGCTCGAGGACCTCGCCGCGTCCCAGCTGCCGCAGGCCCTCGCCGACCTCGCCCGGCTGCATCCGGGGGCGACGCTGGAGGTGCTCAGCCTCTCCGGCGACGCGCGGCGCGAGGCGTACGACGCGGGACGCGTCCAACTCGTGCTCGACGAGGCGGCGGACATCCCCGGCCGGCCGCGCTGGACGGTACGCCGGCCGCTGGTCTGGGCGGTCGGCCAGGGCGTGGACCTGGCCGCCGATCCGCTGCCCGTGGTGCTGTTCTCGGGCCCCTGCACCTGGCGCACCTCGGTGCTGGAGGCGCTGGAGAGCGCCGACCGCCGCTGGCGGGTGGCGTTCGAGAGCAACAGCCTCGTCGGCGTGCTCGCCGCGGTACGGGCCGGGCTCGGCGTCACGGCGGTGCTGCCCGGGAACCTCGAACCGGCCATGGCGTGCCACGACGCGGACGTCCTGCCGGGGCTGCCGGACATCGAACTCGGCCTGGCCCGGCACCCGCGGACCGAGGGCGATCCGCTGGTCGACGCGGTGGAGACCGCGCTGCGACGCGTGGTCTGAGGGGCTCAGGCCCGCAGGTCCCCGGCCGTCAGCAGCGACAGCAGGGCGACGTCCTGCGCGGCCAGCGCCTCCGTGCCGCCGGACTGGCGGTCCACGACGCACAGGGCCGCGTCGACGCGGGCGCCCAGGGCGCGCAGGTCGGCCGTGGAGAGGACGATCTGGCCGCCGCTGGTGACCACGTCCTCGACCACGAGCACCTGCCGGCCGGCGACCTCAGCGCCCTCCGCGAGGCGGCACGTGCCGTAGGGCTTCGCCTGCTTGCGGACGAACGCCGCGGGCAGCCCCGTGTGCCGGGAGAGCGCGGTGACGACGGGGATGCCGCCGAGTTCGAGGCCGGCGAGGACCTCCGTGCCCGCGGGGACGAGCGGGGCCATCGCGGAGGCGATGTCGTCGAGGAGGACGGGGTCGGACTCGAAGCGGTACTTGTCGAAGTACTCGGTCGTGGTGCGTCCTGACCGCAGGACGAACTCCCCGGTCAGGTGCGAACTCTTGTGGATACGGCGGGCCAGGGCGGAGCGCAGTCGGATCAGCCACCTCTCGTCTCGGGTACGGGCGGCCCCATCCTGCCTTACGCCGTGTGCGCGCTCAGCGCTCGGGTACGCGCATCTCGAACCACGTCGACTTGCCCCGGGGCATCAGGTCCACGCCCCAGCGGTCCGCGAGCTTGTCGACGAGGAACAGCCCCCGGCCGCTCGTGTCGAGCTCCCGTACGGGCAGCAGGCACGGCAGCCCGCGCGACGGGTCGCGGACCTCGATCCGGATCCAGCCGCGGCGGCGCATCATCCGCAGCCCGAAGGTCCGTGCGCCGGTGTGGCGTACGGCGTTGCCGACGAGCTCGGAGACGAGTAACACCGCGTACTCGGTGTGCTGGGCGCCGAGTCCCCAGGTGCCGCGGACGACGGACTCGGTGAGCCGGCGGGCGGTGGCGGCGGACTCCGGCCGCGACGGCAGCCGGACCTCGTCGACGGACGGGTCGCCGCACAATTCCAGTGCGCGGGCGGCGACTTCGTCGATGCCGCCGGGTCGGCGCTGCAGTACGGCCGAGGACGCCGGTGCGGACACGTGCCGCCCGGGCTGCTGCATTCCCTCCGGTCCCGCCATGCCCCAATCATGGCGGCGCAACGCCGCCCGTGAAGGGGTTCCACGCGATTCCCCTCAGCGGAACCCCGGGTTCCACACCCGGCTCCAGGCATATGCCAGAAGCATCTGTACGCAAGGAGGCCCCACCTGACCTGCCCAAACCCCACCCCCCACACCGCGGGCGCCGCCCCAACACCCCCAAACCACTTAAGGTTCTCTTAAGGTCACCCTAAGGCCCCCCACCCCCACACCCCCGGGCTCACCACGCCCCTGGACACCCCCGTGGGTACGGGGGACGCCCCATGACGGCGAGGGGGAGCCCCAAGGTCCAGGCTGAGGCCCCCGGAGGCCCGGGACGAGCCGCACCCGCCATGCTTACGCGACCGCCCCGGCCCCGCGGAAGTTCGGGGCGGAGCACCCAGGAGGTCCGGGGGCGGGGGCCCAAGAAGCCCGGAGCAAGCCACACCCGCCATCCTTACGAGACCACCCCGGCTTCGCGGAAGCTCGGGGGCAGAGCGCCCAGGAGGCCCGGGGCAAACCCCCGCCGCGCCCACGCGGCCACCCTGACCCCACCGGGATCCGGGGCGAAGCCCCCCAGTGGTCCGGGGTGGAGGACGCAGGCGGTCTCGGGCGAAGCCGTAGGGGTTTCGGGGCGGAGCCCCGGGAGGTCCGGGGCGAAGCCGTAGGGGGTTTCGGGGCGGAGCCCCGGGAGGTCCGGGGCGAAGCCGTAGGGGGTTTCGGGGCGGAGCCCCGGGGCGAGCCACACCCGACGTGCTTACGCGACCACCCGGCCCCGCGGAAGCTCGGGGCGGAGCGCCCAGGAGGTCCGGGGTGGAGCCCCGAGAGGCCCGGGGCAAGCCGCCCGCCGCGCCTATGCGGCCACCCTGACCCCACCGGGATCGGGGGCGAAGCCCCCCCAGTGGTCCGGGGTGGAGGACGCAGGCGGTCTCGGGCGAAGCCGTAGGGGTTTCGGGGTGGAGGCCCGGGAGGTTCGGGGCGAGCCGCACCCGACGTGCTTGGGCGACCGTCGTGGCCCCGTGGGGTCCGGGCGAAGCCCCCGAGAGGTCCGAGGGCGGAGAACCCAGGGGGTTCGGGGCGGAGCCCCAGGGAGCTCCCGGGGTTCGGGCGGAGCCCCGGGAGCGCTGGGGGTTTCGGGCGGAGCCCCGGGAGCGCTGGGGGTTTCGGGCGGAGCCCCGGGAGCGCTGGGGGTTTCGAGCGGAGCCCCGGGAGCGCTGGGGGTTTCGAGCGGAGCCCCGGGAGTGCTGGGGGTTTCGGGCGGAGCCCCGGGAGTGCTGGGGTTGGCCGCGCCCGCCGTGCCTACGCGACCACTCTGACCCCACGGGGGATCGGGGCGCAGCCCCGGAAGCTCCGGGAGCCCCGGGAGCTTCGGGGCGGTCCGTGCCCGGGCGTGCTTGGCCGACCGCCCCGGTCTCGCGGGGGTCCGGGGGCGGAGCCCCCGAGGTGTTCGGGGTGCGCGCCGCCCGGGGTGGTTAGCGGAACTTTGCCTTGCCTGGGCCCTCTTCGACGAACGAGCGCATGCCGATTTCGCGGTCCTCCGTTGCGAACAGGCTCGCGAACCACGTGCGTTCGAGGGCGAGGCCCGAGTCGAGGTCGGTCTCGAGGCCCGCGTCGACGCACTCCTTCGCCGCGCGGAGCGCGATCGCCGGGCCCTGGGCGAGCCGTGCGGCCCAGGCGCGGGCCTCGGTGTAGACGTCCGCGTCGGGGACGACGCGGTCGACCAGGCCGAGGGTGAGGGCCTCGGCGGCGGTCACCATCCGGCCGGTGAAGATGAGGTCCTTCGCCTTCGACGGACCGATCAGCCGCGACAGCCGCTGCGTACCGCCCGCACCGGGGATCAGCCCGAGCAGGATCTCCGGCTGGCCGAGCTTCGCCGACTCCCCCGCGAAGCGGACGTCCGCGCACAGCGCGAGCTCGCAGCCGCCGCCCAGCGCGTAGCCGGTCACCGCGGCCACGACGGGCTTGGGGATCCGCGCCACCGCGGTGAACGCGTCCTGCAGGCCGCGGGACCGGGCGACCATCGCCGCGTGGTCCATGACCTGCATCTCCTTGATGTCGGCGCCGGCCGCGAAGACCCTCTCCCCGCCGTACACCACGACCGCGCGGACGTCCTCGCGGCGCGTCGCCTCCTCCGCCAGCTCGCGGATGCGGTCCTGCATGGCGATGTCCAGCGCGTTCATTTTCGGGCGGTCGAGGCGGATGGTGCCGACGCCCTCGGAGACCTCAAGGTGTGCAGTCATGCACCAGAGGTTAGCGGCCATTAACCCGGGCGGGCCCGGTGCGCTTCCTCACACGGACGGGACACACACGACACAGACGGGACACACACGCCGGAGCCCGGCACCTTCAGAAGGCACCGGGCTCCATGCGACACGACGTACAACCAAAGACCCAGCGTCAGCTCTGCGGGGCCGTCCACTCCGCCCAGGACAGGTTCCAGCCGTTGAGGCCGTTGTCCGGGCGCACCGTCTTCTCCTGGGAGTTCTTCACGATCACCACGTCACCGATGATCGAGTTGTTGAAGAACCACGCCGCCGGCATCGAGGCGTCCCCCGCCCCCCGCACGTCCTGCAGGCCGACGCAGCCGTGGCTGACGTTCGCCGAGCCGAAGGTGGAGGCCCCCGCCCAGTAGCTGCCGTGCACGAAGGTGCCGGACGTGGTCAGCCGCATGGCGTGCGGTACGTCCTTGATGTCGTACTCGCCCTTGCCGTCGTCGTCGGTGAAGCCGACGGTCGCGCCGTTCATGCGGGTGACCTTGAGCTTCTCGGTGATCACCATCTGGCCGTTCCAGGTCGGGTTCTCCGGGGAGCCCGACGTGATCGGGACGGTCTTGATGATCGCGCCGTCGCGCTCGACCTTCATCATGTGGGTGGCGGCGTCGACCCTGCTGACCTGGCGGCGGCCGATGTTGAAGGTCACGTCCTTGGACTGCTTGCCGTAGACGCCCTTCTCGGCCTGTATCCCGTCGAGCCGGAGGCTCAGCGTGACCTTGGTGCCCGCCGCCCAGTACTCCTGCGGGCGGAAGTCGAGGCGCTGGTTGCCGAACCAGTGGCCCTGGACGTCGACCGGCGGGTCGGAGGTCACCTTGATGGCGTTCTCGACGGCCTCGCGGTTGTCGATGGGCCGGTTGAAGTTGATCGACACCGGCATGCCGACGCCCACGGTCTGGCCGCTCTCGGGCGTGAAGTAGCCGATGAAGGTGTTGGCCGGCACCACCGTGGTGAAGCTCGTGGTCCTGGCGGCCTGGAGCCCGTCCGTGTCCTTGGCGACGGCGTTCACGGTGTACTTGGTCTGGGTGCGCAGATTCCCCGCCGGCTTCCAGACCGTGTCGCCCTCGCTGAGCGCGCCCTCGACCTCGGTGCCCTTGGCGTCGGCGACCTTGACGGAGACCAGCGTGCCCTTCTTGGCCCGGACCTTCAGCACACCCTCGGTGCCGACGTTGTCGGCGCCGTCCTTGGGATAGATGGAGACGACGGCCTGCGAGACCTTCTTCGCCTCCTTGGCGCCCCCGTCGCCGCCGGCGCCGGACCCGCTCTTCCCGCCGGAGTCCGAATCGCCGCCACTGCAGGCGGCCGCCAGGACGAGCACCAGGCCGGTAAGCAGCGCGACAACGCCCCGCCCCGCCCGTGACCTGCGCCGGGCCGCCCGCATGCCCGTTATCGGATCCCTGTTCAAAACCGCGCTCTCCCCTCGACCGCCCCGTGGGCTCGCCGCCCTGTACACGCCCCGCGTGCACCTCGACAAGATAACCACACGGATGAGGGGGCTCAGGCCTGCTCTATGTCACCGTTCGGTCCCAAGTCACCGGTGCCCCGGGCGCAGCGCGGAACCCTTCCGCCACCTGGGCCAGGACAGGTTCCAGCCACCGAATCCGTTGTCCGCGCCGACCGTCCGTTCCGGGGAGTTGACGACCCGGACGACGTCCCCCGGAAGCGAGTTCTGGAAGAACCAGCCGGCGGGCGTCTTGCCGCTTCCGCCCTTCTTGTCCTCCAGGCCCACACAGCCGTGGCTGGTGTTGGCCGAACCGAAGACGGAGGGCGGGGTCCAGTAGTTGCCGTGCAGGAAGGTCCCGGAGTGGGTGAGCCGGATGGCGTGCGGCACGTCCTTGATGTCGTACTCGCCCTTGCCGTCGTCGTCGGTGAAGCCGACCGTCGCGCCGTTCATGCGCGTGACGTCGAGGCGCTCCATGACCACCATGTATCCGCTGTACGTCGGGGTCTTGGCGGCTCCGGCGGAGACGGGCAGCGCCCGGACGAGCCGGCCGTCGCGGACGACCGCCATCGTCATCGCGCGGGCGTCGACCTCGCTGACCATCGACCGCCCGATGGTGAAATGTAGCTGTTTGTCCTGAATGCCGTAATAACCCCGGGCGCCCCGCACGCCCTTCAGCCGCAGCCCCACGGTGACGGTGGTGCCCGGGCGCCAGAACTCCTGGGGGCGCAGGTCGAGCCGGGTGCCGCCGAACCAGTGGCCGACGACCTCGACGGGTGGATGCGTGGTGACGGTGACGGCGCGCTCGACCGCCGCGCGGTCCTCGATGGGCCGGTCGAAGCTCAGGGAGACGATCGTGCCGACGCCGTTCACGGACCGGTGCTCCGGGGAGAAGTACGCGGTGAAGCGTCCGGCGGGCGGTTTCGTCGCGAACGTCGCGGTCCGTGCGTGGCGCCGCCCGTGCGAGTCGAGCGCCACGGCGTGCACGGTGTAGCGGCTGCCGACCTCGAGCCGCCCCGTCTGCGGCCGCCAGCTCATTCCGTCGCCCGCGACGGCCCCGGCCACGGGTGCGGACCGCCCGTCCGTGGTCCGCGTCACCTCCACGCGCTCCAGCCGCCCCTCGGTGACGCGTACCGCCAGCCGCGCGTCCTCGCGCACCCCGGCGGCGCCGGCCGCCGGGGTGATCCGGATGTCCGCGTCTCCACCACCCCCGGCGCATCCCGCCACGGCCAGCGCGATCAGTGCCATCATCCCGGCGCCCGCCCGGCGCCACGCTCCACGTCTCACGCCTGCCCTCAACGATCGAGGAGCCCCCGGGAAACGTCCCACCGGCGCATACGGGCCGCCGGACCCTTCGGACGACAACGCGGCAGATGGGCGGGCCGGGCGGCGCGCACCCCGGCAAGATCCGAAAGTCGGGCCCCGGGGCGGCAGGGGCCGCCCGTGCCCGTGTTCGACCCGGCCCCGGTGGGCAGAACAGCTGGGAGGACGGGACTCCTCGGACACCGATCACCGCGTACACCACGCACGACCAGGGACCACGACGTACAACGCCGAGCCGCCGGAGGGCAACACGTGTCGAGCGCCCACGAGGACGTCCGTACGCCCCCGGAGACGACGGAGCGGCCCCCGTCACCCCGTACGCCCCCGGAGGCCGCGGAGCGCCTCCCCGCGCCCCGCGACGGCGCCCCCTGGCCCGGCAGCCCGCAGCCGCTCGGCGCCCGGTTCCACCGCGGCCCCGGCGGCGTGGAGGGCACGAACTTCGCCCTGTGGGCCGGCGGCGCCGAGGGTGTGGACCTCTGCCTGTTCGACGAGGAGGGGCGGGAGACCCGGCTGCCGATGGCGGAGCTGACGCACGAGATCTGGCACGGCTTCGCCCCGGGGGTCCGCCCCGGCCACCGCTACGGATTCCGGGTGCGGGGCCGCTGGGACCCGTGGACGGGCGCCCGCTGGAACCCGGCGAAGCTGCTGCTGGACCCGTACGCCCGGGCGGTCGACGGCGAGTTCCGCGACGTACCGGAGGTGTTCGGGCACGTCCGCGACTGGCCGCAGCGGCATCTCGCCGACACCGTCCGCGACGACCGGGACTCCGCGCCGTACATGCCGAAGGGCGTCGTCGTCCACGACGACACCGACGGGCTCGGCAACGACGAGTGGACCGACGACCGCCGCCCGAAGACGCCGTGGGCGGACTCCGTCATCTACGAGCTGCACGTCAAGGGCTTCACCCGGCTGAACCCCCGGATCCCCGAGCACCTGCGCGGCACCTACGCCGGCCTCGCCCACCCGGCCGCCGTCGAGCACCTGACGCGGCTGGGCGTCACCGCCGTGGAACTGCTCCCGGTCCACCAGTTCGCCACCGAGGGCACGCTGCTGACGCGCGGGCTGACCAACTACTGGGGCTACAACTCGGTCGGCTACTTCGCCCCGCACGGCGGCTACGCGGCGACGGGCACGCGCGGCCAGCAGGTCGGCGAGTTCCGCCGGATGGTCCGCGCCCTGCACGACGCCGGGATCGAGGTGATCCTCGACGTCGTCTACAACCACACCGCCGAGGGCAGCGAACTCGGCCCCACCTACAGCCTGCGCGGCATCGACAACCGCGGCTACTACCGCCTCGCCCTCGACGCCCGCCGCTACGCCGACTACACCGGCTGCGGCAACACCCTGCACGTCGTGCAGCCGCAGGTGCTGCGCCTGATCACCGACAGCCTGCGCTACTGGGTGACGGAGATGGGCGTGGACGGTTTCCGCTTCGACCTGGCCGCCGCGCTGGCCCGCTCGATGCACGACGTCGACATGCTCTCCCCGTTCCTCGCCGTGATCGCCCAGGACCCGGTGCTCAGAAGGGTCAAGCTGATCGCCGAGCCCTGGGACGTCGGCTCCGGCGGGTACCAGGTCGGGTCCTTCCCCCCGCTGTGGACCGAGTGGAACGACCGCTACCGGGGCGCGGTGCGCGACTACTGGCGCGGCGCCCTGCCGGACGTGCGCGACCTCGGCTACCGGCTGTCGGGCTCCTCCGACCTGTACGCCTGGGGCGGCCGCCGCCCGTACGCCTCGGTCAACTTCGTCACCGCCCACGACGGCTTCACCCTGCGCGACCTCGTGTCGTACGAGCGCAAGCACAACGCCGCCAACGGCGAGGACGACCGCGACGGCACCGACGACAACCGCGCGTGGAACTGCGGCCGCGAGGGCGAGACGGACGACCCCGGCACCAACGCCCTGCGCCGCCGCCAGATCCGCAACCTGCTGACCACCCTGCTGCTCTCCACCGGCGTGCCGATGCTGGTCGCGGGCGACGAGATGGGCCGTACCCAGGGCGGCAACAACAACGCGTACTGCCAGGACAACGAGGTCAGCTGGGTCGACTGGTCGCTGCTGGAGCAGCCCGGCTGGCGGGAGGTCCAGCGGCTGACCGCCCGGCTGATCGCGCTGCGCCACGACCATCCCGTGCTGCGCCGCCGGGCGTTCTTCTCCGGCCGGCCGCAGGGGGACGGCGGGCTGCGCGATCTGGCCTGGTTCACCCCGCACGGACGGGAGATGACCGAATCCGACTGGTACGCCCCCACCGCCACGTTCGGCATGTATCTGTCCGGGCAGGACATCCCGCAGCGCGATCCGCACGGCCGCCCGGTGCGGGACGACAGCTTCCTGGTGGTTCTCCACGCGGGCGCGCAGCCGGTGGAGTTCACCCTGCCCGGCCCGCCGTGGGCCCGGGCGTACGAGCTGGTCGTCGACACCGCGCGGGAGGAGCAGGGCGAGGCGCCCGAGGTCAAGCACCCGGGCGGCGAGCCCGTCACGGTCGACGGGCGGTCGGTCCTCCTGCTGCGCGTACTGCCCACTGTTTTTTCCGGGGGATGACCCCCGGACCCCCAGCCGGACAAGCAGGTCGGCCGGGGTGGCCGGCACGGACATCGACGGGGGGAGCAGACCTGACTAATTGATTTGCCGCGCCGGGCCGCGACGGGAAACGATGTCAGACCTATGACAAGTGCCTCCCGGGACAAGACACACATACCGTCACCGGGTCTGCAGACCGCCGAGCCGCGCGGTCTGTGGTCCCGGAACTTCACGCTGTTCTTCGCCGCCCGCGGCGTCACCCGGCTCGGCGACGTGATGGCGCCGGTCGCCATGGCCGCCGGGCTGGTGCTGAACGGCCACGGAGCCGGGGCCGTGGGTGCCGCCATGGCCTCGATGACCGCCACCTTCGCCGGGTTCGTCGTCTTCGGCGGGGTGATCGCGGACCGGTTCAGCCCCAGATCGCTGATGATCGGCTCCGATCTGGTCCGGGTGGTCAGCACGGGCCTGATCGCCGCGCTCTTCTTCTCCGGGCACGTGGTGCTCTGGCAGCTGTGCGTGCTCTCCGCCGTGAACGGCACCTGCGCCGCCCTCTTCCAGCCGGGCATCGCCGGCACCATCCCGCGCATCGCCCGCGACGTGCAGTCCGCCAACGGGGCGATCCGCACGGTCGAGTCGGTGATGAACCTGGCGGGGCCCGCGGTCGCGGGCGCGCTGGTCGGCCTCACCGAGGCCGGCGGGGTGTTCGTGGTGCACGCCACGACGTATCTGCTGAGCGCGCTGTGCCTGATGGCGATGCGGCTCGCCCCGCCGAACGGGCGGGAGGTGCGCGGTGGCACCTTCCGGTCGGACCTGGTCGAGGGGTGGCGCGAGTTCCGGTCCCGGACCTGGCTGTGGGCCGTGATCGTGGTCTGGATGGTCTTCATGATCGCGTCCTGGGGACCGAGTGTGCCGCTGATCGCCACCAAGCTGGTCACCGAACACGGCGCGGGCGCCTTCGGCTGGATCAACTCCGCGGCGGGCGGCGGGATGGCGGTCGGCGGACTGCTCGCGATGCGGCTGCGCCCGGTGCGTCCGCTGCGGGCCGGCGCGATCGCCCTGCTCGGCCGCTGTCTGGGCGTCGGCTCGATCGTGGCGGGGCTGCCGGCCGGCTGGATCGCGGCGGCCATGGCCGTCGACGGGGCGTGCATGGCGTTCTGGGGCGTGATGTGGACGACCAGCATCCTCACCCAGGTGCCGCGGGAGGTGGTGGCCCGGGTGCACGCGTACGACGTGGCCGGATCCATCGCGATGATGCCCGTCGGCCAGGCCCTCGCCGGCCCGGCCGCGGCGGCCTTCGGTGCCACCCACGTGCTGGCGGTCAACGCGGTCGTGGCGCTCGCGGCGCCGATAGCGCTGCTCGCGGTACCCGCCATCCGCAATCTGCGCCGGGCGGAGGCCACGTGAGCGGCGCCGGGCGGGACGCCGTGTCTGGGCCGTGACGTTCCGGGAATCTCCGTAATCGGCTCGTGGCCAAAACCAGATGAGCTCACCGGCTCCGCGAACGTAAGGTCGGGATCGATGCCTGATGCAACGATAGAACGCCCGGACTCCGACCGCTCCGCCGTACGCTCCCTCCTCAGACTCTGGCCCTATGTCCGCCCCGTGCGGGCGCGCCTCGGCACGGCGGCGGTCGTCGCGGTCGTCGCGTCCTGCACCGGCCTGGTCATCCCGCTCGTCCTGAAGTGGATCGTGGACGGCCCCGTCGCCGACCGCGATCCCGCCGGTGTGTGGCTGGGCGGCGGTCTGCTGCTCGCCCTCGGTGTCGCCGAGGCCGCGCTCTTCGGACTGCGGCGCTGGCTGGTGGCCCGCCCGCTGGCCGGGGTCGAGGCCGGCATGCGCGCCGACCTCTACCGCCATCTGCAGCGGCTGCCGGTGTCGTTCCACGACCGCTGGGCCTCCGGCCAGCTGCTGTCACGCGGTACGACGGACCTGATGCTGCTGCGCATGTTCCTCGCCTTCCCGCTGACCTTCCTGCTGGTCAACGGGGTCACGATCCTGGTGGGCTTCGCGATCCTGCTCTCCCAGCAGTGGATGCTGGGGCTGATCCTGCTGGCTCCGGTGCTGCCGCTGGTGGCGCTGTGCTCGGCGTTCGAGCGGAAGTTCTTCGTCGCCGCGCGGCGGGCCCAGGACCAGGTCGGCGATCTGACCACCGTGGTCGAGGAGTCGGTGCTGGGCATCCGCATCGTCAAGGGCTTCGGCCGGCACCGCGCCCAGGCCCGCGCCTTCCGCGAGCTGGCGCAACGGCTGCGCGGCACGGAGCTGCACAAGGCGCGGCTGCTGGCGGGCATCTGGACGCTGATCATGACGCTGCCGGAGCTGGCGATCGGCGCGGCGCTGATCGTCGGCACCACGCAGGTCTCCGACGGCGAGCTGTCGGCGGGCACGCTGGTGGCGTTCCTGTCGACGGCGCTGGCACTGCGCTGGCCGGTGGAGTCGATCGGCTTCCTGCTCGCGATGAGCAACGAGGCGGCCACGGCGACGGACCGGTTCTTCGAGGTGATGGACGAGCCCGAGGCGGACGCCGGGGACACCGCCCTCACCCCGGCGGGCGCCGCGGCCGTGCCGCGCCAGGACACCGGGCTGCGCTTCACAGACGTCACCTTCCGCTTCCCCGACGCCGACCGGCCCACCCTCGAGGGCATCGACCTGCACGTGCGGTCCGGCGAGACGATGGCGCTGGTGGGCGCGACAGGCAGCGGCAAGACGGCGCTCACGGCGCTCGTACCGCGGCTGCACGAGCTGTCGTCCGGGCACATCACCCTGGACGGGCGGGACATCCAGGACCTGTCGCGCGACGAGCTGCGCACGCTGGTGGCCGTGGCGTTCGAGGAGCCGACGCTGTTCTCCGCCACGGCCGCGGAGAACGTGCTGATGGGCTCGGACGCCGCCGGCGACCCGGAGCTGCGGCGCGCCCTCGACGTGGCCCAGGCCGGTTTCGTACACGAGCTGCCGGAAGGGCCGGACACCCAGGTCGGCGAGCAGGGCCTCAGCCTGTCCGGCGGGCAGCGGCAGCGGCTCGCGCTCGCGCGGGCGATCGTCGGACGGCCCCGGTTCCTGGTGCTGGACGACCCGCTGTCCGCGCTCGACGTGCACACCGAGGCGCTGGTGGAGGCGGCGCTGCGGCAGGTGCTGTCCCAGACCACGGCGCTGGTCGTGGCGCACCGCCCGTCGACCGTGCTGCTCGCCGACCGCGTGGCGCTGCTCTCGGGCGGCCGGATCGCGGCGGTCGGCACCCACGAGGAGCTGCTGCACACCAACGCCGAGTACCGGCTGCTGATGTCGGGCGTGGACGCCTCCGCGAACGACCCGCAGCACGCCGGCGGCGCCTCCGCCGAGGACCCGCACCACGCCGGGGACGCCGCCGCGAGCGACCCGCACCACGCCGAGGGGGGCGTACCCGCATGACCACCGAGACCACGGCCGCGGCCGGAAAGGCCGACGGGAAGCAGGCCGCCCAGGACGGCGGCACACCCACCGACCCCTTCGACCAGGACGTGCTGCCCGCGCCCAGGGGCGCCTCGCTGCAGCTGCTGCGCGGCCTGCTCGCGCCGCGCCGCGGCCGGGTGGCCGTGGCGGCGCTGCTCATCCTGCTGCAGCAGGCCGCCGTGCAGGCCGGACCGCTGCTGGTGGCGTTCGCCCTCGACCGCGCGGTGCCCGCGCTGCGCCGCGACGACCACGGCCCGCTGATCGCCGTGGGCGCCGCCTATCTGGGCTGCGCGCTGGCGTCGGGCATCCTGCAGTACTGCTTCGTCCGGGCGGCGGCCCGCGTCAACCAGGACGTGCTGCTGGACCTGCGCGGCCGGATCTTCCGGCACGGCCAGGCCCTGTCGGTGGACTTCCACGACCGCTACACCTCGGGCCGGCTGATCTCCCGCGCCACCAACGACGTCGAGGCGCTGCGGGAGCTGCTCAGCGAGGGCCTGCAGGAGCTGATCGCCCTCGTCCTGGCGACGGTCTACATCGGCACCATGCTGCTCGTGCTCGACCTCGGTCTGGGCGCGGCGGCGCTGGCCTCCTTCTTCCCGCTCTACCTGCTGATCCGCAACTTCCAGAAGCGCTCGATGCGGATCTACAAGAAGCGCTCGACGGCGATCGCCCGGGTGATCGTGAAGTTCGTCGAGACGATGAACGGCATCCGCCCGGTGCAGGCGTTCCGCCGCGAGCAGGCCAACGACGGCGACTTCGACAAGCTGAACCGGCACCACGAGCAGGTCAACGGCGACTCCATCCTGGAGATGGCGCGTTACGTCGTCTCCTCCCGGCTCACCGCGAACTTCGCGATCGCGGCGATCGTGGTGTGGGGCGCGTACCGGGTGGCGGACGGCGGGCTGGCGCTGGGCGTCCTGGCGGCGGCCGTGCTGTATCTGCGCCGGCTGTACGACCCGATCGACCGGCTCGGCATGTTCCTGAACTCCTACCAGTCGGCGGCGGCCTCCCTGGAGAAGATCGCGGGCCTGCTGGCGCAGTCGCCGTCCGTGCCGGAGCCCGCCGAGCCCCGCGAACTCCCGGCCCGCCCGGCCGAGACGCCCGGCCGCGAGGTGGTCTTCGAGGGCGTGGACTTCTCCTACCGGACCGGCGGCGAGGTGCTGCCGCGCTTCGATCTGACGATCCCGGCCGGTCAGACGGTCGCGGTGGTGGGCTCCACGGGCGCGGGCAAGTCCACGCTGGCGAAGCTGCTGGCCCGCTTCTACGACCCCACGCACGGCCGGGTGCTGCTGGACGGCACGGATCTGCGGGACGTCCCGAACGCGGAGCTGCGGAAGGGCGTCGTGATGGTCACCCAGGAGGCGTTCCTGTTCTCGGGCACGGTCGCGGAGAACATCGCGATCGGCCGGCCGGACGCCACCCGCGAGGAGATCGAACAGGCCGCGCGGGCCATCGGCGCCCACGAGTTCATCGCCGCGCTGCCGGACGGCTACGACACGGACGTGCGCAAGCGCGGCGGCCGGATCTCGGCGGGCCAGCGCCAGCTGGTCTCGTTCGCCCGCGCCCTGCTGGCGGACCCGGCGGTGCTGATCCTCGACGAGGCCACCAGCTCCCTGGACATCCCCGGCGAGCGCGCGGTCCAGCGCGCCATGCACACGGTGCTGCGGGGACGTACCGCGATCGTGATCGCCCACCGGCTGTCGACGGTGGAGATCGCGGACCGGGTGCTGGTGATGTCCCAGGGCCGGGTGGTCGAGGACGGCCGGCCCGAGGACCTCATCGAGGACCGCGGCCGGTTCGCGGAGCTCCACCAGGCGTGGCAGGACAGCGTGGTGTAACTCCCCTCGCTTCGACGGCCCCGGACGCCACGGGGGTTGCCTTTCGGCCAAGGGCAGCCTCGAACGGTGTCCGGGGCCGTCGCGTGTGCGGCTGGTCCCTCTTCGGGGGACAACCGCTTGCTCGGCGTCCGGGTTTCGAACAGCGCTGTTCTCCTGGCGGACGAAATCCGGCCAACCTGACGAGGCGTACATGACATGTACGTGACGCAGGTGGGACGCTTCCCGAAGCCCAGTGGGCTTCCCCGTATGTCCGCACCACCGCTTGTTCTGCCCGGACGGCACGACCGGTCGTTCGGTCCGTTGACGGCCCGCGCCCCACCACGGCGCGTGGCCCCGCAGAAGGAGTCCGTGTGAGACGCACCCCCCACCGCCGTACGACGGCACTCGCCCTGATCGCGGCATCCGCCCTCGCCGTCACGGGACTTGCCACCGCGACGGCCGCACCCGCGCCCGAGGCCGCCACGACCAAGGCGCCCGCCTTCGAGAAGCCCGACCCGGGAGCGCTGCCCGTCAAGCTCTCCCCCGCCCGGCGCACCGAGCTGATCCAGGCGGCCGACGCCGGCAGGTCCGCCGAGGAGCGGCGCATCGGCCTCGGCGCCAAGGAGAAGCTGGTCGTCCGCGACGTCACCCTGGACGCCGACGGCACGACGCACACCCGGTACGAGCGGACGTACGCCGGTCTGCCCGTGCTCGGCGGCGACCTCGTCGTCGCCGAGTCGAAGAGCGGGGAGCTGCAAGGCGTCACCCGCGCCCGGAAGTCGGGCATCGCGCCCGCCACCACGACCGCCGCGAAGAGCGCGGCCGGCGCGCGGACGTACGCCGTCGCCGAGGCCCGCGCGGAGGGCAGCGCCAAGACCGCCGCGGACAGCGTCCGCAAGGTCGTCTGGGCGGCCGGCACCGGCGCGCCCGTGCTGGCCTGGGAGACCGTCGTCGGCGGACTGCAGCACGACGGCACGCCCAACGAGCTGCACGTGGTCACCGACGCCACCTCCGGCAAGGAGCTCTTCCGCTACCAGGGCGTGGAGACCGGCACCGGCAACACCCAGTACAGCGGCACCGTCACGCTCGGCACCGCGCTCTCCGGCAGCACCTACTCGCTGAACGACACCGGCCGCGGCGGCCACAAGACGTACAACCTCAACCACGGCACCTCCGGCACCGGCACGCTGTTCTCCGGCACCGACGACGTCTGGGGCAACGGACTGGCGTCCAACCTGGAGACCGCGGGCGCCGACGCCCACTACGGCGCCGCGCTGACCTGGGACTACTACAAGAACACCCATGGCCGCACCGGTATCCGCGGCGACGGCGTGGGCGCGTACTCCCGGGTCCACTACGGCAACAACTACGTCAACGCCTTCTGGAGCGACAGCTGCTTCTGCATGACGTACGGCGACGGCTCGGGCAACGCCAAGCCGCTCACCTCGATCGACGTGGCCGCCCATGAGATGACGCACGGCGTCACCTCCGTCACCGCGGGCCTGACGTACTCCGGCGAGTCCGGCGGTCTCAACGAGGCGACCTCCGACATCTTCGCCGCGGCCGTCGAGTTCGCCGCGAACAACTCCAGCGACGTGGGCGACTACCTCGTCGGCGAGAAGATCGACATCAACGGCAACGGCACGCCGCTGCGCTACATGGACAAGCCCTCCAGGGACGGCGCGTCCAAGGACTCCTGGTACTCCGGCATCGGCTCGATCGACGTGCACTACTCCTCCGGTCCGGCCAACCACTGGTTCTACCTGGCCTCCGAGGGCAGCGGCGCCAAGGTCGTCAACGGCGTCTCGTACGACAGCCCCACCTCCGACGGTCTGCCCGTCACCCCGATCGGCCGCGCCAACGCCGAGAAGATCTGGTACCGGGCGCTGACCACCAAGTTCGGCTCCAGCACCAACTACGCCGGGGCCCGTACGGGCACGCTGGCCGCCGCCGCCGAGCTCTTCGGGCAGGGCAGCGCCACGTACAACAACGTCGCCAACGCCTGGGCCGCCATCAACGTCGGCGCCCGGATCGCCAACGGCGTCACCGTCACCAACCCCGGCCCGCAGAGCTCCGTGGTGAACACGGCGGACACGCTGCAGATCCAGGCCACCTCCACCAACCCGGGCGCGCTCTCCTACGCCGCCTCCGGGCTGCCGGCGGGGCTCACCATCAACTCCTCCACCGGTCTGATCTCCGGTACGCCCACCGCGATCGGGTCCTCGAGCGTCACCGTCACGGTGACGGACTCGGCGAGCAGCACGGGTACGGCGTCCTTCACCTGGACCGTGGGTGACGGCAGCCAGACCGTCTTCGAGAACACCACCGACTACCCGATCAACGACAACTCGACGACCGAGTCCCCGATCTCGGTGACCCGGGCCGGCAACGCCCCCTCGGCCCTGCAGGTCGGCGTGAACATCGTGCACACCTGGCGCGGTGACCTCGTCATCGACCTGATCGCGCCGGACGGCACGGCGTACCGGCTGAAGAACTCCTCGTCGAGCGACTCGGCCGACAACGTCGTCGCCACCTACACGGTCAACGCCTCCAGTGAGGTCGCGGCCGGCACCTGGAAGCTGCGCGTCCAGGACGTGGCGACGTACGACACGGGCTACATCAACAGCTGGAAGCTGACCTTCTGATCCGGTTCCGGGAGGTCCGTCCTCCCGGACCGTCCGGTGCCGCCCGGCCCCACCCGGGCGGCACCGCGCTGCGCCCGGGGACGGAATGCGCCCGGGTACGCGCTTGCCCAGGGCCGTCCGCGTAAAGGTTCGGTCATCTTGCAGACTTGTCGCCTTTGCCCCACTGACATTCCCCCGTTCCGGTGCCAAGATCCGTTAGCCCTCCGGCACCAACCTCATCTGCCACCGCAGTTCGAAGGAGTTCCAGCGTGCGCGTGTCCTCCCGTACGGCGATATCCCTGGCGACAGCAACCCTGCTCGCCGCCGGCCTGAGCGCCGTGACCGTCCCCGGGGCGGGCGCCGCCCCCGCGCAGCCCGACCCGGGCGCGAGGCCGGCGAAGCTGACCCCGGCCGAGCGCACGGCGCTCATCGGCGCCGCCGACGCCGGCAAGTCGGCCGAGGCGAAGCGCCTGGGGCTGGACGCCAAGGAGCGGCTGGTCGTCCGCGATGTCCAGAAGGACGCGGACGGCACCCTGCACACCCGCTACGAGCGGACGTACGAGGGTCTGCCGGTCCTCGGCGGCGACCTGGTCGTGCACACCGCCAAGTCCGGCAAGGCCCTGGGCCAGACCCGGGCGTTCCAGGGCAGCGTGGCGGTCGCCGACACCAAGGCGCTGACCGCGCCCGGCGGCGACTCCCGCAAGGTGATCTGGGCGGCCGACGGCAAGCCGGTGCTGGCCTGGGAGACCGTCACCCGCGGCACCCAGCACGACGGCACGCCGAGCGAGCTGCACACGGTCACCGACGCGAGGACCGGCGCGAAGCTCTACGACTACGAGGCCGTACGGACCGGCAGCGGCGAGTCGATGTACAGCGGCACCGTGCAGCTCGGCACCACCCCGGTGAACGGCGCGTTCTCGCTGAAGGACGCGGGCCGCGGCGGGCACTCCACGTACAACCTGAACGGCGGCACCAGCGGCCAGGGCACCCTGTTCACCGACGCCGACGACGTCTGGGGCAACGGCACCGCCGGCAACGCGCAGACCGCGGCCGTGGACGCGCACTACGGCGCCGCGATGACCTGGGACTACTACCAGAACACCTTCGGCCGCAACGGCATCCGCAACGACGGCGTCGCCGCCTACTCCCGGGTCCACTACGGCAACGCGTACGTCAACGCCTTCTGGAACGACAGCTGCTTCTGCATGACCTACGGCGACGGCGCGGCCAACCAGCACCCGCTGACCTCGCTGGACGTGGCCGGCCACGAGATGTCGCACGGCGTCACGGCCGCCACCGCGGGCCTGGTCTACTCCAAGGAGTCCGGCGGCCTCAACGAGGCGACCTCCGACATCTTCGGCACCGCCGTGGAGTTCAGCGCGAACAACTCCACGGACACCGGTGACTACCTCATCGGCGAGAAGATCGACATCAACGGCGACGGCACCCCGCTGCGCTACATGGACAAGCCCTCCAAGGACGGCGCGTCCGCGGACAACTGGAGCCGCAGCCTCGGCCGGCTCAACGTGCACTACTCGTCCGGTCCGGCGAACCACTTCTTCTACCTGCTGTCCGAGGGCAGCGGCGTGAAGACGGTCAACGGCGTGACGTACAACAGCCCGACGTACGACGGGCAGGCGGTGACCGGGATCGGCCGCGCGGCGGCCGAGCAGATCTGGTACCGGGCGCTGACCGTCTACATGACCTCGCGCACCGAGTACGCGGGCGCCCGCACGGCCACCCTGTCGGCGGCGGCCGACCTGTACGGCGCGGGCAGCACCCCGTACGCGGCGGTCGACCGGGCGTGGGCGGCGGTCAACGTCCACTGACCGGTCACCTGTAACCCCACGCACACCACCGGCACCGCCCCTCACATCACGGGGCGGTGCCGGTTCGCGTCGGCCCCGTGACAGAGGGCCGCGGCGGATGCCAGGATCGCGGAGCCCCCCGCACCGATGCACCACCCAAGTACCTCTGCCACCGCAGCCAAAGGAGTTCCGAGCGTGCGCATACCATCCCGCACGGCCATAGCCCTGGCGACGGCGACCCTGCTCGCCACCGGCATGACCGCCCTCAGCGGAACCGGCGCGGGCGCCGCCCAGTCCCAGCCCGACCCGGGCAAGCTGCCCGCCAAGCTCACCCCCGCCCAGCGCACCGCGCTGATCAAGTCGGCCGACGCGGGGAAGTCCGCGACGGCCCGTTCCCTGAAGCTGGACGCGAAGGAGCAGCTCGTCGTACGCGACGTGCTGAAGGACCGCGACGGCACCGTCCACACCCGCTACGAGCGCACCTACGCCGGACTGCCCGTCCTCGGCGGGGACCTGATCGTGCACACCGCGAAGGACGGCAAGGCCCTCGGCGTCACGAAGAAGCTGAAGGGCAGCACCGCGGTCGCCTCCACCAAGGCGTCCGTCACGCCCGCCGGCGACTCCCGCAAGGTGGTCTGGGCCGCCGACGGCAAGCCCGTACTCGCCTGGGAGACCGTCACGCACGGCACGCAGGCGGACGGCACCCCGAGCGAACTGCACACCGTCACCGACGCGAGGACCGGCGCGAAGCTGTACGAGTGGGACGCCGTCCACACCGAGGGCACCGGCGAGTCGATGTACAGCGGCACCGTGGCGCTGGGCACGACGGCCGTCACCGGCGGCTTCGCGCTGACCGACGCCGGGCGCGGCGGGCACGGCACGTACGACCTGAACCACGGCACCAAGGGCCAGGGCACCCTGTTCACCGACGCCGACGACCACTGGGGCGACGGCACGCCCGCCAACGCGCAGACCGCGGCGGTCGATGCCGCCTACGGCGCCGCGGCGACCTGGGACTACTACCAGAGCGTGCACGGCCGCAACGGCATCCGCAACGACGGCGTGGCCGCGTACTCCCGCGTCCACTACGGCGTGGCGTACGTCAACGCCTTCTGGCAGGACTCCTGCTTCTGCATGACGTACGGCGACGGCGCGGGCGACATGAAGCCGCTCACGTCGATCGACGTGGCCGGCCACGAGATGAGCCACGGCGTCACCGCGTCCACCGCGGGCCTGATCTACTCCAAGGAGTCCGGCGGCCTCAACGAGGCGACCTCGGACATCTTCGGCACCACCGTCGAGTTCAACGCGAACAACGCCAACGACGTGGGTGACTACCTGATCGGCGAGAAGATCGACATCCGCGGTACGGGCGCCCCGCTGCGCTTCATGGACAAGCCGTCGAAGGACGGCCGGTCGGCGGACTACTGGGATCCGAAGCTCGGCAAGCTCAACGTGCACTACTCGTCGGGTCCGGCGAACCACTTCTTCTACCTGCTGTCCGAGGGCAGCGGCGTGAAGACGATCAACGGCGTGACGTACGACAGCCCGACGTTCGACGGCGCGCCGGTGAGCGGCATCGGCCGCGCGGCGGCGGAGCAGATCTGGTACCGGGCGCTGACGGTCTACATGACCAAGCGCACGGACTACGCGGACGCGCGGCTGGCCACGCTGTCGGCTGCCGCCGACCTGTTCGGCGCGGACAGCGCCCAGGCCGCGGCGGTCGACAAGGCGTGGGCGGCGGTCAACGTCCACTGACGGCCGGGGACGGCGGCCACCCTATTCGGATGGGGGGCCGCCGTCCCTCACCGCTCGGCAAGCGTCGCCGTCCCTCACCGCATGGTCAGCGCCGTGCACTCTCACCGCATGATCAGCCCGGACTCCTCGCTCGTGCTCTCCGTGGGGGCCGCCACCAGCCCCATCTCCGCGGGCGCCGCGAGGAGCCGGTGCGCGGGCAGGATCCGCACCGTGTAGCCGAACGGGCCGGTGCGGTCCAGGGCCAGCGGCCCCTCGTACAGCCACCGTCCGTCGGCGTCCGGCCCGGACGCCGGCTTCAGCGGCACCATCTCCGGATCGGTGATCACATCACCGGTGTCCACCCGGCCGGAGGCCGCCTGCACCTCCACGTCGTCCGGCGCCAGCTCGCCGAGGCGGACGCGCACCCGCAGCCCGATCGTGGCGCCCAGCTCCGCCGAGCTGTCGCCCGCCTCGACGTGCTCCACGGCCACCTGGTGCCAGGCGCCGCGCACCCGCTGCTTGAAGGCGGCCAGTTCGCGGGCCGTGGGCGGGTCGAGCGTGCGGTGGGCGCGGGCGGCGGGGGCGTACAGCTTCTCGACGTACTCCCGCAGCATCCGGCCCGCGAGGACCTTCGGGCCCAGGTTGACCAGGGTCTGGCGGACCATCTCGATCCAGCGGTCGGGCAGTCCGGAGCGGCCCTTGTCGTAGAACCGGGGCGTGATGCGCTCCTCCAGCAGCTCGTAGATCGCGCCGGCCTCCAGCTCGTCTCGGCGCGCCTCGGAGGTGGCGGTGCCGTCGGCCGTGGGGATCGCCCAGCCGAAGTCGGGCTCGTACCACTCGTCCCACCAGCCGTCCAGGACGGAGAGGTTGAGGCAGCCGTTGAGGGCCGCCTTCATGCCGGAGGTGCCGCACGCCTCCAGCGGGCGCAGGGGGTTGTTCAGCCAGACGTCACAGCCGGTGTAGAGCTTCTGCGCCATCGCCATGCCGTAGTCCGGCAGGAAGACGACGCGGTGGCGCACCCGCGGGTCGTCGGCGAACCGGACCAGCTCCTGGATCAGGCGCTTGCCGCCGTCGTCGGCGGGGTGCGCCTTGCCGGCGACGACGATCTGCACGGGCCGCTCGGGGTGCAGCAGCAGCTCCATCAGCCGGTCGCGGTCGTTGAGCATGAGCGTGAGCCGCTTGTACGACGGGACGCGGCGGGCGAAGCCGATGGTCAGCACGTCGGGGTCCAGCACGCCGTCGATCCAGCCCAGCTCCGCCTCGCCGGCGCCGCGCTGCCGCCAGGAGGCGCGCAGCCTCGCGCGGACCTCCTCGACGAGCTGCTCGCGCAGCACGCGGCGCAGCTCCCAGATGTCGGCGTCGGGGATGGCGGCGACGGCGTCCCAGCGTTCGCCGGTGCCGACGGTGAGGGCGTCCTCGGTGCGCTGGGCGCCGATCTGGCGGGCGCCGAGGCGGAACACCTCGGGGGCGACCCAGGTGGGGGCGTGGACGCCGTTGGTGACGGAGCCGATGGGCACCTCGGCCGGGTCGAATCCGGGCCACAGGCCGTTGAACATCCCGCGGCTGACGCCTCCGTGGAGGGTGGAGACGCCGTTGGCGCGCTGGGCGAGGCGCAGTCCCATCACGGCCATGTTGAACAGGTTGGGCTCGCCGCCGGGGTAGGACTCGTGGCCGAGCCGCAGGACCTCGCCCACGTCGATGCCGGGCAACTCGGCGTCGTCGCCGAGGTGGCGGGCGACCAGTTCGCGGTCGAAGCGGTCGATGCCGGCGGGGACGGGGGTGTGGGTGGTGAAGACGGTGCCGGCGCGGACGGTCTCCAGGGCGGCGGCGAAGCCGAGGTCCGCGCCGTCGGTGATGAGCTCGCGGATGCGCTCCAGGCCGAGGAAGCCGGCGTGGCCCTCGTTGGTGTGGAAGACCTCGGGGGCCGGGTGGCCGGTGAGCCGGCAGTACGTCCGTACGGCACGGACGCCGCCGATGCCCAGCAGCATCTCCTGCAGCAGCCGGTGCTCGCTGCCGCCGCCGTAGAGGCGGTCGGTGACGTCGCGTTCGCCGGGCGCGTTCTCGTCGACGTCGGAGTCCAGCAGGAGCAGCGGGACGCGGCCGACCCGGGCCAGCCAGACGGAGGCGTACAGGGAGCGGCCGCCGGGCAGGGCGAGGCGGACCAGGCAGGGGGCGCCGCTCTCCTCCTGCAGGCGGTTCAGCGGCAGCTCGTTGGGGTCGAGGACGGGGTAGTGCTCCTGCTGCCAGCCGTCGCGGGAGAGGCTCTGGCGGAAGTAGCCGTGGCGGTACAGCAGGCCGACGCCGATCAGGGGGACGCCGAGGTCGCTGGCGGCCTTGAGGTGGTCGCCGGCCAGGATCCCGAGGCCCCCGGAGTACTGGGGCAGGGCGGCCGTGATGCCGAACTCCGGGGAGAAGTAGGCGATCGCGGCGGGCAGGTCGTGGTGGCCGGCCTGCTGGTACCAGCGCGGTCCGGAGAGGTAGTCCTGCAGATCGCCGGCGACGGAGCCCAGCCGGCGTACGAACCGGCGGTCCGCCGCCAGCGCGGCCAGGCGCTCGCTGGAGACGCCGCCGAGGAGCCGTACCGGGTCTCCGCCGGTGGCGCGCCAGCCCTCGGGGTCCACGGACTCGAACAGCTCGCGCGTCTCCGGATGCCAGGACCAGCGCAGATTCCGGCTCAGCTCGCCGAGCGCGCGCAGCGGCTCGGGCAGGACGGGGCGGACGGTGAACCTACGGATAGCCTTCACGGTTTCGACGGTAGTGCCCAGCGCGCGGAGGGCAACAGAACGCCTCATTTCGGCCAACGGTATTTCACTGTCCGAAAGTTGACGGCCACTCTCGGTGATCTCGCCAGCTCCGCGCGCCGGCGACCGGTCTGGACCACAGAGGGTGCGTGGCGGCCCTTCCCAAGGCCTGCGACCCGTGGGTAACTCGTAACGCGCCTGTTCCAGGGCGCAAGTTCCGCCCCGTACGGCTTTCCGGCACCGCCTCACCACCTCACCCCACTGAGCCCCAGGAGGCCCCCGTGACGCAGTACAGATTCCCCGCGCCCAGCTCGCTGTTACGCCGCTCCGCCGGCCTGGCCGGCGTGCTCGCCGCGGCCTTCGCCCTGCTGCTGACCTCGCCCGGCGCCGCGAGCGCCGCGGGCGGGCTGCCGCCGGCGGACCAGGTGCCCGTCGGGGACGCCTGGATGGGCTCCGGTGTGCGCGAGGAGCAGACGCCGCCGTCCGGCGGGATCGGGATCGAGAGCCACGGTGACGGGGTCCAGGGGATCGACGTCTCGCACTGGCAGGGCTCGATCAACTGGACGTCGGTGCGGAACGCGGGCATCCAGTTCGCCTGGATCAAGGCGACGGAGGGCACCAGCTACAAGGACCCGCAGTTCAACGCCAACTACACCAACGCCTACTACGCGGGTGTGATCCGCGGCGCGTACCACTTCGCGCGGCCGAACCTCTCCAGCGGCGCCACGCAGGCGAACTACTTCGCGTCCAACGGCGGGGCCTGGTCCCGGGACAACCTGACCCTGCCCGGGGTGCTGGACATCGAGAACAACCCGTCGGGCTCCGCGTGCTACGGGCTGTCCCAGACCTCGATGCGCAACTGGATCCTGGACTTCTACAACACCTACAAGTCCCGCACCACCCGTGACGTCGTGATCTACACCAGCCCCTCCTGGTGGAACACGTGCACGGGCAGCTGGTCGGGGATGGCCACGCGCAGCCCGCTGTGGGTCGCGCACTGGACGTCGAACCACACCCCGAGCCTGCCGGGCGGCTTCTCGGTCTGGACGATCTGGCAGTACACCAGCTCCGGCACGGTCTCCGGCGTCTCGGGCAACGTCGACCGCGACAAGTTCAACGGCGACCGCTCCCGACTGCTGGCCCTGGCGAACAACACGGCGTGACGCCCGCGGGTGGGGCCGGCGCGGCCGGTCCCACCTCCCCGGCGGAGCGGGTGCCGCGCAGGGGATCCACAAAACGTGAACATTGCTCTACTCTTCCGCCATGCCGAGGATCCGTAAGAGCCTGGTCGCGCTGGCGGCCTTTCTGGCCGTGTTCGCCGGGGCCGCGCCCGCCGTGGCGCACGAGGAGCGACCCGTGGACTTCCCCGATGGGTCGGGGAGTGTGCCGACGTACCGGGCGGAGGAGCCCGATCTCGTCGTGTGCAAGACCGACCGGGCGGACTTCGAGCGCCGGATATCCGGCTTTCCGGCGGAGCTGAGGCAGCGCAACCTCGCCCTCTTCGACCAGTGCCAGAAGAGCGGCTTCCGGCATGTGCAGGAGGCCGTGAACGCGGTCGACAAGGCCGGCATGAACATCGCGGTCCTGCCGGGGCTGTATCTGGAGGAGCCCACGCAGCCGGGGCCTGAGGGCGCGTGCGCCGAACTCAAGGCGCCGAAGTCGTCGTTCGGGTACCAGATCCTGTCGTACGAGCAGCAGAAGCAGTGCCCCACCAACCAGAACCTGATCGCGATCCTGGGCAAGCAGGACCTGCAGATCGAGGGCACCGGCGCGAGCCGCAACGACGTGATCATCGACGGGCAGTACAAGAAGCTGAACGTGATCCGCGCGGACGGCTCCGACGGGATCTACCTCAAGAACTTCACCGCGCAGCGCTCGACCTTCAACTCCGTGTACATCCTGGCCGGCGACGGCTTCGCCATCGACGACGTGCTGACCCGCTGGAACGACGAGTACGGCTTCCTCACCTTCGCCAGCGACCACGGCCTGTACAAGGACTGCGAGTCCTACGGCAACGGCGACTCCGGCATCTATCCGGGCAGCGCCTCCGACGTCAACAGCGACCGCGGCTACGACGTGCGGCGCTACTCGATGGAGATCACCGGCTGCCGCAGCCACCACAACATGGTCGGCTACTCCGGCACGGCGGGTAACTCCGTCTGGGTCCACGACAACGAGTTCGACCACAACATGGCCGGCGCCACCATGGACAGCGCCTTCCCCGGCCACCCCGGACTGCCGCAGGACCACGCGAAGTTCGAGCGGAACCTGGTCCACGACAACAACCAGGACTACTACCGCTACGTCCGCGACGGCACCTGCGCCAAGCCGCCCGCCGAGCGCGGCTACGAGAAGGGCGTCGTCTGCCCGCAGATCTCCGTGCCCGTCGGCACCGGCTTCATCGTCGCCGGCGGCAACTACAACCTCTTCCAGGACAACTGGATCTACGGCCAGCAGCGCGCCGCCTTCGTCCTGCACGCGGTGCCCGCGTTCATCCGCGGCGAGAACGCCTTCGGCAAGCAGTGGGACACCTCCCACCACAACCGCTACATCGGCAACCACCTCGGCGTGGACCGCGAGGGCGCGTCCCGCCCCAACAAGACGTCCGTGTGGTGGGACGGCCAGGGCGAGGGCAACTGCTGGTCCGGGCTGGCCGGCCAGTCCAACCCGCCCGCGCTGCCCTCCTGCGGCGACAAGCCGGGCGAGGTGTCGGGGGGCGGCGACCGCGTCGTCGGCGAGCCGGTGAAGCTGGCGCAGCTGCTGGTGTGCGCGGAGTACGACGCCGGGGCGCGCAAGCTGCCGGCAGGCTGCGACTGGTACGGGGCACGGGGCGTCGAGCGGATCGAGACGCAGCTGGCGCTCGCCGTGGCGGCCGTGCTGGGGCTGGTCGGCGGGGTGCTGTGGTGGCGGCTGCTGCGCCGTGACCGGTGGGGCACGGTCGCCGCCGGGGCGGGGCTGGCGGGGCTGGTGCTCGACGTGGTCGGGTCGGCGAGCTCGTACGCCCATACGGCGCTCCCGTGGGTGGCGCTGGTGCTGCTCGGCGGCTGGTGGGCCGGGACGGGGTGGCTGCTGCGGGGGCGGCGGCCGGTGTTCGGGTGGGTGACGCTGGGCCTGGGGGTCCTGACCATGGCCGACGCCTTCGACAAGGCCGTCGTGATGATCCCGTGGATCCCGCTCAGCCCGGCCTGGATCCGGACCGTCGTGGGCCTGGTGTGGGTGCTGTGGGGCGTGGTGGCCGCGGCCCGCCAGCCACTGCGGGCCGACGCGGGCGCGGACGCTGGGGAGCCGGACCGCGGGGCGGCACCCGACGGCGGCCCGGTGGCGCCCGGGCCGGAGCCGACGGCGGCGACGGCATGAGGCGCACCGCGCCGGGGGCGGCCGTCGCGCTGGCCGCCGCCCTCGCCGTGGCCCTGGCGGTGGCCGGCTGCTCGCGGCCGACCACCCACCACCGGCCGGGCACCAGCCACGACACCGCGACGGCCCCGGTCGCCCCGGCCACCCAGCCGCCGGACGAGTCGGGCAGCGATCTGCACGACCAGGGCGAGGAGGGCCACGACGCCGACTCCGGCTCGGGCTCCGACTCGGGCTCCAAGAACGGCGACACCGACCCGCAGGCGGCGGGGACGCAGGCGGACGAGACCGTGCGGATCACGGTCGCCGACGGCAGGGTCAGCCCGTCCCCCGGCCGGGTCGAGGTGCGCGAGGGCGACCGGGTCGCCCTGGTCGTCACCAGCGACACCGCCGACGAACTGCACGTCCACGGCCTGGACAAGACCGCCGCCCTGGCCGCCGGGCGGACCACCACGCTGACGTTCACCGCCGACCGTACGGGCGTGTTCGAGGTCGAGACGCACGAGTCCGGCCTGGTCCTCACCCAGCTGCTCGTCCGGTGACGCGGCAGCCTGCCCATCCGGTGACCGACACCCCATGACCCCCACTCTCCCCATGACACTCACCCCGGCTCACACCCTCGACCTCGCCCACGGCATCGGCAGCCGTCAGGACCTGCCGATCTCCGCCTTCTACGCCTACGCGGGCGCGTTCACCGCCCTGTTCGTCTCCTTCCTCGCCCTCGGCCTGCTGTGGCCCTCGCCCCGCTTCGCCGGCGCCACCGCGGGCCGCGCCCTGCCCGCCGCGGTGCGCCGCGCCGCGGACAGCGCCGCCCTGCGCCGCACCCTGCGGGTGCTGGGCCTCGCCGCGGCCGTGTTCGTCGCCGGCCACCTCCTCCTCGGGCCGGACGACCCCGACCGCAATCCCGCACCGGGCGCCGTGTACGTCCTGCTGTGGGTGGGGCTCGTCCCCGCCTCCCTCCTGCTGGGCCCCGTCTGGCGGCTGCTCAACCCCCTGCGCACGCTGCACGCCGCCGGCTGCCGCGCGCTCGGCCGCGATCCGGCCGCGGGCCGGCCGCTGCCCGGGTGGCTGGGCTACTGGCCCGCGGCCGCCGGGCTGTTCGCGTTCACCTGGCTGGAACTCGCCTCGGCCGAGCCCGCCTCCCGCTCCTCGCTGCTCACCTTCCTCTCCCTCTACGCCGTCGCCCAGCTCACCGCCGCCGCCGTGTACGGCGCGGGCTGGTTCGACAAGGGCGACGCGTTCGAGGCGTACTCCTCGCTCCTCGGCCATCTCTCGCCGCTGGGCCGCCGCGCCCACGACGGCCGTCTCGTCCTGCGCAACCCCTTCCACAGCCTGGACGCCGTGCCCGTCGCCCCCGGACTCGCCGCCACGGTCTGCGCGATGCTGGGCAGCACCGCGTACGACGGCTTCTCCAAGGCGCCGTGGTGGATCGACACCCTGCAGACCTCCTCCCTCGGCCGCACCGGTGCCGCCACCCTCGGCCTCAGCGCCGCCTGCGCCCTGGTCGCCCTGCTCTACACCGGCTGCGCCCTCGCCGCCCGGCTGATCTCCGGCCGCCGGCCGGGACCTGCGGTGCGGCGCCCGGTCAACGCCTTCGCCCACTCCCTTCTGCCCATCGCCACGGGCTACTTGATCGCCCACTACTTCTCACTCTTCGCCATCGAGGCCCCACGTACAGTCACCATCGCATGGGGCACTGACAATCCGCCCCCACCTGCGGATCTCCTCTCCCCGGGGGGCCTGGCCACCCTCCAGGTCGGCGCGATCGTCCTCGGCCACGTCCTCGGGGTGATCGCCGCCCACGACCGCTCGGTGCGCCTCTTCCCGCCCGCCCGCGCGGTCGCCGGACAAGTCCCCCTGCTCGTCCTGATGATCTGCTACACCACCGGCGGGCTGACCCTGCTGCTCCAGGCCTGACGGGGCATGACGGACAATGGACCGGATGGAAGCACCGACCGACGCGCCCACGCTGCGCCGCACCCCCGTCCAGCAGCGCAGCGCCGAACGCCTGGTCCGGATCCTCGACGCCTGCGCCGCCCTGCTGGACGAGTCCGGTTACGAGGCCCTGTCCACCCGGGCCGTCGCCGAACGCGCGGGCGTGCCCATCGGCTCCGTGTACCGGTTCTTCGGCAACAAGCGGGAGCTGGCCGCCGCCCTGGCCCACCGCAATCTGGACGAGTTCGCCGTCCGCATCCAGGCAAGGCTGGACCGCGACCCCGACACGGACGGCGACGCGGCCACCGATACGGGCGGGAAGACGGACCGCCCCGGCGGCTGGCGCCGCGTCATCGACGCGATGCTCGACGCGTATCTGGAGATGAAGCGCACCGTCCCGGGTTTCGGCCTGATCGACTTCGGGGTACCCGGCCCTCCGGACCCGGCGGCCCCCGCCAACCTCCGTGTCGCCGCCCGGCTCTGCGAACTGCTCACCGCACGCCTCGGCATCCCGCCCACGGAGGCGATCGACCGCGCCTGCCTGGTCGCGGTCGAGGCCGCCGACGCACTGCTGCAACTGGCGTTCCGTACCGACCGGAACGGCGACCCCACGCTCGTCGCCGAGACGCGCACCCTGCTGCACGCCTACCTGGCGCGGACCCTGGACCCCGCCTGAGCCGACCGCCAAGCCCCGGCAAAACCTTTCTCCCCAACCCGACGGCGAGGCTCGCCGACGCCCGAGGTGTCGGTTAATGTCGCATCCAGGCAATGCGTCAGCAGCCGCACGCTACGCACGAGTAGTTCACCTGCGGCCGGATTGCGCCGCCTCCGGCCGTGGAAGGCTCACCGCATCCCCTTCGAGCACATCCAGCGTTTTACGAACAACCTTCACCAAAGCCCCCGAACCGTGACGCCAGGTGATCCGATTGTCCGCGCAGATCGGCCGTATACCCATCCGTGATGTCCACCCCCGCACCGACTGCGGGCTGCGCCCCGCGAAGGCGGTGACCGGCGAGTCCTTCCAGGTCACCGCCACCGTGTTCCGCGAGGGGCACGAGGCGGTCGCCGCGAACGTGGTGCTCGTCGACCCGCGGGGCAGACCCGGCCCGTACACCCCGATGCGCGAGCTGGCCCCCGGCACCGACCGCTGGGGCGCCGAGGTCACCCCGACCGGGGAGGGCCGCTGGACGTATACGGTCGAGGCCTGGGGTGATCCGCTCACCACCTGGCGGCACCACGCGGAGATCAAGATCCCGGCGGGGATCGACCCCGAACTCGTCCTGGAGGAAGGCGCGCTGCTGCACGAGCGCGCGGCCGAGGGCGTACCGAAGGCCCACCGCGGCGCCGTGCGCGAGGCCGTCGCCGCCCTGCGCGACGAGACCTGGCCGATAGCGGAGCGGCTGGCCGCCGCGCTCGGCCCGGAGCTGCTGGAGATACTCGGCCGCCATCCGCTGCGCGAGCACGTCACCGCCTCCGATCCGCTTCCGCTGCTGGTGGAGCGCCAGCGGGCGCTGTACGGCTCCTGGTACGAGCTCTTCCCCCGCTCCGAGGGCGCGAAGGTCGACCCGGCCGGGCTGGAACGCCCCGTCAGCGGCACCCTGCGCACCGCCGCCGAGCGGCTGGAGGCGGTCGCCGCGATGGGCTTCGACGTGGTGTACCTGCCGCCCGTCCACCCCATCGGCAGCGCCTACCGCAAGGGCCCCAACAACAGCCTCTCCCCCGGCCCTTACGACGTGGGCAGCCCCTGGGCGATCGGCTCCTCGGCCGGCGGGCACGACGCGGTCCACCCGGATCTCGGGACGATCGACGACTTCGACCACTTCGTGGCCACGGCCCGCCGCCACCGGCTGGAGGTGGCCCTGGACTTCGCGCTGCAGTGCTCCCCGGACCATCCCTGGGTCGAGAAGCACCCCGAGTGGTTCCGCCACCGGCCGGACGGCACGATCGCGTACGCCGAGAACCCGCCGAAGAAGTACCAGGACATCTACCCGGTCTTCTTCGAGACGGACTTCGACGGCATCGTCCGCGAGACGGTGCGGGTGCTGCGGCACTGGATGGACCACGGCGTACGGATCTTCCGGGTGGACAACCCGCACACCAAGCCGGTGTCCTTCTGGGAGGAGGTCATCGGGGAGATCAACGGCTCCGACCCGGACGTGGTCTTCCTCTCGGAGGCGTTCACCCGCCCCGCGATGATGCGCGCCCTGGCCCAGGCGGGCTTCCAGCAGTCGTACACGTACTTCACCTGGCGCAACACCAAGCAGGAGCTGACCGAGTATCTGACGGAGCTGGCGGGCGAGACCGCGAGCTATCTGCGGCCCAACTTCTTCGTCAACACCCCGGACATCCTGCACGCCTATCTGCAGCACGGCGGGCGCCCGGCGTTCGCCGTACGCGCCGTGCTGGCGGCCACCCTCTCGCCGAGCTGGGGCGTGTACGCCGGGTACGAGCTCTGCGAGAACGCGCCCGTGCGCCCGGGGAGCGAGGAGTACCTCGACTCCGAGAAGTACCAGCTGCGGCCGCGCGACTGGCGGCGCGCCGAGACCGAGGGGCTGGCCCCGCTGCTGCGCTTGCTCAACGAGGTCCGGCGCCGCCACCCCGCCCTGCAGTGGCTGCGCAATCTGCGCTTCCACCACACGGACGACGACCAGGTGATCGCGTACTCCAAGCGCCGGGGGCGCGACACCGTCGTCACGGTCGTGAACCTCGACCCGTACCACACCCACGAGGCAACCGTCTCGTTGGACATGCCGGAACTCGGCGCCTCCCTGGCCCAGGAGACCGGCAGTGAGCCCCTGCTGGTGCGCGATGAGCTCACCGGCGAGACGTACGCCTGGGGGCGGCACAACTACGTACGGCTGGACCCGGGCCGCGACCCCGCCCCGGCCCATGTTCTGACCGTGCTGCCGCCCAGGCACTGAAGCCCGCCCACCGCACCACACTCGCTGATCCCGTGATCGGAGGGTCCCCCGCACATGATCGTCAACGAGCCCGTCCCCGACACCTTCGAGGACACCCCCGCCGAGGAGCGCGACCCGGAGTGGTTCAAGCGCGCCGTCTTCTACGAGGTCCTGGTGCGCTCCTTCCAGGACAGCAACGGTGACGGCGTCGGGGACCTGAAGGGGCTGACCGCCAAGCTGGACTATCTGCAGTGGCTGGGCGTCGACTGCCTGTGGCTGCCGCCGTTCTTCCAGTCCCCGCTGCGCGACGGAGGCTACGACGTCTCCAACTACACAGCGGTGCTGCCGGAGTTCGGCGACCTCGCGGACTTCGTGGAGTTCGTGGACTCCGCGCACCAGCGGGGTATGCGCGTGATCATCGACTTCGTCGTGAACCACACCAGCGACCAGCACCCCTGGTTCCAGGAGTCCCGCAAGGACCCCGACGGCCCGTACGGCGACTACTACATGTGGGCCGACGACGACAAGCAGTACCAGGGCGCCCGCATCATCTTCGTGGACACCGAGTCCAGCAACTGGACGTACGACCCGGTGCGCAAGCAGTACTACTGGCACCGCTTCTTCTCCCACCAGCCCGACCTGAACTTCGACAACCCGAGGGTGCGCGAGGAGCTGCTCGCGTCACTGCGGTTCTGGCTGGATCTGGGCATCGACGGCTTCCGGCTGGACGCGGTCCCGTACCTGTACGCCCGCGAGGGAACCAACTGCGAGAACCTGCCCGAGACCCACGACTTCCTCAAGCACGTCCGCAAGGAGATCGACGCCGCTTACCCCGACACCGTGCTGCTCGCCGAGGCCAACCAATGGCCCGAGGACGTCGTCGACTACTTCGGCGACTACCCCGCCGGCGGCGACGAGTGCCACATGGCCTTCCACTTCCCCGTCATGCCCCGCATCTTCATGGCCGTCCGCCGCGAATCGCGCTACCCCGTCTCCGAGATCCTCGCCAAGACCCCCGAGATCCCCGCCGGCTGCCAGTGGGGCATCTTCCTGCGCAACCACGACGAGCTGACCCTGGAGATGGTCACCGACGAAGAACGCGACTACATGTACGCGGAATACGCCAAAGACCCCCGCATGCGCGCCAACATCGGCATCCGCCGCCGCCTCGCCCCCCTCCTGGACAACGACCGCAACCAGATCGAACTCTTCACCGCGCTACTGCTGTCCCTGCCCGGCTCGCCCATCCTGTACTACGGCGACGAGATCGGCATGGGCGACAACATCTGGCTCGGCGACCGGGACGCGGTGCGCACCCCCATGCAGTGGACCCCCGACCGCAACGCCGGCTTCTCCTCCTGCGACCCCGGCCGCCTCTACCTCCCCACCATCATGGACCCCGTCCACGGCTACCAGGTCACCAACGTCGAAGCCGCCATGTCCTCCCCCTCCTCACTCCTGCACTGGACGCGCCGGATGATCGAGGTCCGCAAGCAGAACCGCGCCTTCGGCCTCGGCACCTACCAGGAGCTGCCGTCGTCCAACCCGGCCGTGCTGGCGTTCTTGCGCTCGGCACCGCCCAACGGCGACGGCACCGACGACCTGGTGCTGTGCGTCAACAACTTCTCCCGCTTCGCCCAGCCCACCGAGCTCGACCTGCGGGCCTTCGCGGGACGGCACCCGGTGGAGCTGATCGGCGGGGTGCGCTTCCCGGCGATCGGGGAGCTGCCGTATCTGCTGACCCTGGCGGGTCACGGCTTCTACTGGTTCCGCCTCCGCCAGGAGTGAGCACACCGCACCGACCACCGCACCGCACCGCACCGCACCGACCACCGCACGGCACCGACCACAGCACCCCACCCGCACCGACCACCGCACGGCACCACCAGAGCCCGCGAGCCGAGGAGTGTGCAGACCATGGCGGACAGCATCCGGAACGTCGCGAGGACCCCCGCTCCCCGAACCCCGGACGCCCCGCCCGGCCCACGCGCGGCCGAACGGCCGCCCGCGGAACGCGGGGTGGCGCCGTCCCTGGTGCCGCTGCTGAGCGAGTGGGTTCCGCGCCAGCGGTGGTTCGCGGGCAAGGGCCGGCCGGTGACCGAGCTGGCGCTCGCGTCGGTCACGGAGCTGCTCCCTTACCAAGGCGCCGCGCCCGGGCTGCTCCATCTGCTGATACGCGTCGAGCAGCCCGGCCCGGTGACGGACGTCTACCAGCTGCTGCTGGGCCTGCGCCCGGCACCGCTGCCGCCTGTGCTGGCGCCGTGGGCGGTCGGCGTGGCCGGGGACGGACCGCTGCGCGGGGCCGGGGTGTACGACGCGCTGGGCGACCCGCGACCGACGGGGATGCTGCTGGAGCGGCTGAGGCTGCCGGGACGGCTCGGACCGCTGGTGTTCTCCCGGGAGCCGGGCGCGCACATACCCGCCGGCCTGACCTCCCGCCCACTCTCCGCCGAGCAGTCGAACTCCTCGGTCGTGTACGGCGACCAGCTCATCCTGAAGCTCTTCCGCCGCGTCCACCCCGGCGCGAACCCGGACCTCGAACTGCCCCTGGCCCTCGCCCGCGCGGGCGCCGCGTGCGTGCCGGCGCCGGCCGCGTGGTTCGAGTCCACCGACCTGGCGGACGCGGACGGCGGCCCGGCGACGCTGGGCGTGCTGCAGCCGTTCCTCGCCGGGGCCACGGACGGCTGGGAGCTGGCGCCGGCCGCGGCGGCCCGCGGCGACGCCTTCCTCGCCGAGGCGCGGGAGCTGGGGCGGGCCACCGCCGAGGTGCACACCGCGCTGGCGCGGGTGCTGCCCACGATGGTGCTGCGCCGACAGCAGATCGAGCACCTCACCGCGCTGATGACGGAGCGCCTCGACGCCACGGCCGCCGCCGTCCCCGCCCTGCTGCCGTACCGCGACGCGCTGGCCGCGAACTTCGCCCGGCTCACCGCCCTCGGCGACGCCGGCCGCACCTGGCACGCCCAGCGCATCCACGGCGATCTGCACCTCGGCCAGGCGCTCTGGAGCCCGGCCGCGTCCCGCTGGTCCGTCATCGACTTCGAGGGCGAACCCGCCCGCCCCCTCGCCGAGCGCCGCCGCCCCCAGCCACCCGCCCGCGACGTCGCCGGCATGCTGCGGTCCTTCGACTACGCCGCCCGTTCCGTGGACGCCGGCCCCGACTGGGCCCGGCGGACCCGCGACGCCTACTGCGCGGGCTACGCGGCGGCGGCCGGCGCCGATCCGCGCCGGGAGCCGGAGCTGCTGACCGCGTACGAGGCGGACAAGGCGGTGTACGAGGTGCTCTACGAGGCCCGGCACCGCCCGGACTGGCTCGACGTACCGCTGTCCGCGATCCGCCGTCTCGCCGCCGCCTGACCGTCGCCCACGCCGCTTAGGAGTCAGCATCGTGTCCGTTCACCTCCCGCCCGACAGTCCCGGTGGCACCGGTAGCACTGGTGGCACCGGTCGCTCCCGCAGCTCCGGCGTACGTCCCCGGGCCGCCGCAGCGCCCGGGCCGTCCGCCCCTACCCCTCAGACCACCGTTTCCGCGGACGAGGTTGCCCGCCCCGCGAAAAAGACCCCGGCCAAGCGCGTGGCCAGGAAGGCCCCAGCGGCGAAGCCCACCCCTGCCGGGAAGACCACCCCTGCCGAGAAGCCCCCCACCACCCCCCGCCCCGCCCCTCCCCTCCCCGACCACGACCGCCACCGCCTCCTCACCGGCCGGCACCACGACCCGCACGGCGTGCTCGGCACCCACCCCGCCCCCGGCGGGGTCGTGATCCGCGTGCTGCGCCCGTACGCCACCGCCGTGACCGCCGTGACCGTCGAGCGCGGCCGGGACAGGCCGGTGGAGCTGTACGACGAGGGCGACGGGTTCTTCGCCGTGCTCCTCCCCCGCAAGCGCAAGCTCCCGTCGTACCGCCTGCGCGTCACCTACGGCACCGCTGAGGACGGCGCGGACAGCGTGGCCGACGTGGTCGAGACCCACGACCCGTACCGCTTCCTCCCCACCCTCGGCGACCTCGACCTGCACCTGATCCGCGAGGGCCGCCACGAACGCCTCTGGGAGGCGCTCGGCGCGCACCCCATGACGGTCGACGGCGTCGCCGGCACCCGCTTCACCGTCTGGGCCCCGAACGCCCGGGGCGTGCGCGTCGCCGGGAACTTCAACTACTGGGACGCCACCGTCTACCCGATGCGCTCCCTCGGCAGCTCCGGCGTCTGGGAGGTGTTCCTCCCCGGCGTCCACGAGGGGGAGGCGTACAAGTTCGACATCGCCAAGGCCGACGGCGGCCACACGATGCGCGCCGACCCGATGGCCCGCCGCACCGAGCCGCCGCCCGCCAACGCGTCCATCGTCACCTCCACCCGCCACCGCTGGTCGGACGCGGACTGGCTGGAGCACCGCGCCGACGTCCCGACGCACGAGGCGCCCTTCTCCGTCTACGAGGTCCACCTCCCCTCCTGGCGCCCCGGCCTCGGCTACCGCGAACTGGCCGAGCAGCTGCCCGCGTACGTCAAGGACCTGGGCTTCACGCACGTCGAGCTGATGCCCGTCGCCGAGCACCCCTTCGGCGGCTCCTGGGGCTACCAGGTCACCGGCTTCTACGCCCCCACCGCCCGCCTCGGCACCCCCGACGACTTCCGCCACCTCGTCGACACCCTGCACCAGGCCGGCATCGGCGTCATCCTCGACTGGGTGCCGGCGCACTTCCCGAAGGACGACTGGGCGCTCGCCGAGTTCGACGGCCGACCCCTGTACGAGCACGAGGACCCGGCGCGGGCCGCGCACCCCGACTGGGGGACGCTGGAGTTCGACTACGGCCGGGCCGAGGTGCGCAACTTCCTCGTCGCCAACGCCGTGTACTGGTGCGAGGAGTTCCACGTCGACGGCCTGCGCGTGGACGCGGTCGCCTCCATGCTCTACCTCGACTACTCCCGCGAGGAGGGCGAGTGGACCCCGAACGCCCACGGCGGCCGGGAGAACCTCGACGCCGTCGCCTTCCTCCAGGAGATGAACGCCACCGTCTACCGCCGCTGCCCCGGCGTCGTCACCGTCGCCGAGGAGTCCACCGCCTGGGACGGCGTCACCCGCGCCACCCACCACACCGGCCCCTCCGGCTTCGGCGGGCTCGGCTTCGGGCTGAAGTGGAACATGGGCTGGATGCACGACTCGCTCGGCTACCTGGCCCACGAGCCGGTGCACCGCAAGTACCACCACCACGAGATGACCTTCTCGATGGTGTACGCGTACAGCGAGAACTACGTGCTGCCCATCTCCCACGACGAGGTCGTGCACGGCAAGCGCTCGCTGGTCTCGAAGATGCCCGGCGACTGGTGGCAGCAGCGCGCCGACCACCGGGCCTATCTGGCCTTCATGTGGGGCCATCCGGGCAAGCAGCTGCTCTTCATGGGCCAGGAGTTCGCGCAGGGCGCGGAGTGGGCGGAGTGGCACGGGCCCGACTGGTGGCTGCTCGACCCGTCGTACTCCGCGGAGCCGGACCACCGGGGCGTACGCGATCTGGTCCGCGAGCTCAACCGGGTCTATCTGGCCACCCCCGCGCTGTGGCAGCGGGACACCGTGCCGGACGGCTTCGAGTGGATCGAGGGCGGGGCGGCGGACGACAACGTGCTGGCCTTCGCCCGCTTCGACGCGGACGGCTCCCCGCTCGTCGCGGTCAGCAACTTCGCCCCGGTGGTACGGCACGACTACCGGATCGGGACGCCCGGCCACCACCCGGCGTGGCAGGAGGTCCTGAACACCGACGAGCGCCGCTTCGGCGGCAGCGACACCGGGAACCCCGATCCGCTGAAGCCGGAGCACGTCGCCTGGCACGGGCAGCCGACGAGCGTCACGCTCACGCTGCCGCCGCTGGGGACGGTGTGGCTGCGGCCGGCGTAGCGCGGACGCGGCGGTGCCCCGGCCGGGAGGTCCCGGCCGGGGCACCGTCGTTCAACGGACTGTGATCACCCCGCCGGAGGCGGAGTGACCGCGATCACCCCGCCGGAGGCGGAGTGACCTTGATCAGCGCCCACTGGTGGTTGAGCGCGTCCCAGCGGATCTCGAACTTCACTCCCATGGCGACACCGTCGTCCGCGGGGTTGCCCGTGCCGAGCGGCTGGCCCAGACCGAGGTCCGTGCCGTACAGATCGGGCAGCGGGTTGCCGTCGGCGTCCGTCACCCGCACCGAGTACGGCTGGTTGCCGGCGGACGGGACGACCGTCGAGGCGTCGGCGTCCTTGTAGAAGACACGGTTGCCCCGGATCTCCATACCCGGGTACCAGCCCTTGCCGTCGGTGAAGGTGGAGACCCCCGCCTGCGGGCCGAACTTCGTGCAGTACTCGCTGAACGGCTCGCCCGGCGCCTCGAGGCACTCCGTGAAGGGGTACGTCTTGCCCCGGGTGAACGCGTTGTTGGAGGACTGCGGCCGCCCCGGCAGGTTGTTCAGCGTCGACGGGTCCTTGTCCGCCGCGGTTCCGGTCCGCCGCAGCGGATCGAAGTGCGAGTCCACCAGCAGCAGCCCGCCCTTGGCGCCGTGGCTGGGCAGTCCGCCGAGGTTGTTCAGCGTGAGGTTGGTGAAGTTCAGCCCCTCGCCGAACGTGGGGTCGCGGTACCAGACGAGCATGCCGGGCGCGTTGTACGGCGTGCGCTCGACCTTCCACGCGCCGTCGCGCGAGTAGGTCGTGTCGTACGCGTACTTCAGGCCCTTGTCGAAGCCGTCCAGGTTGCGCCATTCCGTCAGGTAGTAGTGCTCGGCCCGCAGCTCGCCGTCCATGATGTGCCAGCCGGCACCGGTGGAGCCGACGAAGGAGCCCTTGGCCGGCGTCCAGCCGTTGTCCCCGGACTCGGCGTCGTCGCTCCATACCGTGGTGGTGCCGTTGGTCACGGAGTAGTCGTCGGAGAACCAGCCCCGGTCCTCGAACGCCGCGTCGGTGGCGTACCGCAGCCGCAGCTGGACCGTCTGTCCGGCGTACGGGGTGAGGTCGACGTAGTCGTGCCGCCAGGCACCGTCGGTGCTGCCGGTGAGGCCGTACTTCTTGCCGCCGTAGTCGCCCAGGCGGCCGTTGGGGTCCGGGTAGTCGTCGTCGGTCGAGACCAGGTTGCCGGCCTCGTCGCGGACCTTCAGCTCCGTGAACGTGTTGCCGCCGTCGGTGGACACCTCGACGAAACCGAAGTCCCAGTCCGCCTCGATCGAGTAGTTGTTCCACGACCAGAAGCGGACGTCCGAACCGCTCGGCACGTCGATGGACCGGGTCAGCTTCACGTCGGCCCAGGACTGGTCGCTGCTGCTCCACCACATCCCGCTGCCGCTGTGCGGTTCGGCCAGCTTGGTGACCTTGGTGGGCAGTTTGACCAGTACGCCGTCCTCGGTGCCCTTCGGAGTACGCGAGGACTGGCCGACGGCGACGCTCCGGGCCGCGTCGCCCGGTTCGAACACCTTGGGCTCGGCGTAGCCCAGGGCGAACTTCTCCCACAGGCCCATGTGCGTGGGCAGGCTCTGGAAGATCGGGCCGGTGTGCGAACCCGAGGACATCAGGTCCCAGAAGTCGACGTCGGACTCGCCGCCCGAGCCGATGTCGTACACGTCGGGCAGGCCCAGGTCGTGGCCGTACTCGTGGGCGAAGACGCCCACACCGGAGTCCTCGGGCTGGACGATGTAGTTGCTGATCGCCTTGTCGGTGCCCGGGATGGTGAAGCCCGGGACGACCGCGGAGGAGTGTGCCCAGATCGCGAACGGGCCCTGCGCGCCGCCGCCGCCCGACTTGTCCTCGCCCGCGTGGACGAGCACCAGGTGGTCGACGATGCCGTCGGGGACGCCGAAGCCGCCGTCGGGAAGCGACGGGTTCTCGATGTCGTAGTCCTCCCACGGGAAGTCCGGCTGCGCCGCGGCGAGGGCCTTGACCGCGTCGATCGCGAGCTGTCCGGGGCCGGACGGGTTGTCCGGGTGGCCGTTCATGTCCTGCTCGGCGCCGGCCACCCAGTTGCCGTTCGCGTCCTGGGTGCAGGTGTCAGCGCCGTACCACGCCTCGGAGTGCGGGACGGTGATCCACTCGGTGGCCTCACCGGTCACGGTGTAGCGGCCCTTGGACATCTCGGAGTACATGTTGGCCATGGTGTTGCCGGAGATGTCGATGCCCTTGCGGCCGTCGGGGCCGGTGAGGTCGGGGCGGACGCGGTCGGTGTAGCCGCGCTTGGTGTAGAGGATGTCGTTGTAGTAATCGGGCGAGAAGTCCGGGATCCACAGGGAGTTGTTGTCCTTGTGGGCCGCCGTCGCCGGGTTGGGGATGTTGTTGTGCACCGGGCCGTTCTGCACGGCCGGGAAGTTCGGGTTGTCCTCCGCGGGTATGCACTCGCGCTCGTCGACGTCCGGAGTCAGGTCGTCGTCGAAGGTGGCGCGGGGGACCATGGTGCCGGTGAAGTCGTCATTGGCGTTCTGGTCGAACTCGACCAGGATCGTGAGCAGCTTCGCCTTCTGGGTCTCGCTCGCGCTCTTGAAGCGCTGGTCCTGCGGGCTCTTCCCCGAGCGCTGCCACTCCCGCTCCTGCTGCGCCAGGACCCGGCCGGTGCGGGGGTTGCCGTTGGCGTACTTGCCGAGCTGCTCGGCGAGTTCGGTCGGCTCGCTGCCGTAGATGGGCTTCCCGTCCGGCGTCCTGCCGACCTGCACCTCCTTGCTCAGCAGCTGGCCGTCCTCGGGATCGGCGTAGTTGATATAGGCGTCACCGGCATTGGGTACGTAAGTCTGCTCCGCGGCGCCGGCGCTGATCGCGACACCGCTCGTCGTGCCCGTCAGGCCGCCGACGAGGAGCGCGGTGACTCCTAATGCGGCGGAAAGTCTGAGTCTCTTGGAACGAACCATTGCCCCGGGCAATGTCTCCTCCTCGGTCGTGAAGGAAGCCTCGATCGGATCGCGTCACAACAAACTCGAACCCCTGACGCAATCACACGGTCGGACTATTCCAGCTCCCGCACGGCATGGGGAGGGGGCGAAACGCGGTATCTCCGGTTATGTACGGGGGTAGTTGGCCGTGTGGGGCGATCACCCAGGTCAGGACCGGGGGCCGCCCAGATCCTCCGCCCCGTAACCCCACAGGCCCTCCTGCTCGAGCCCCCGGGCCGCGAGCACCCGGCGCAGGCGGCGTATGACGGAGCGCCACTGAGGGCCGTGCTCCGTGTCGTCCCACAGCTCCGCCAGCTCCGATTCCGGGCCGGTTATCCGGTCCAGGGCCTTCAGCGCCAGGGCCGGCATCCAGTCCGGAATCGCACCGAGCGGCTCCTCAGGCCCGTACACGCCCACGGGGTCACCGCCGGGGAGGTCCGCGGCGATGACGGCGGCCGCGGCCACCGCGTGATCGCCGATGTCCGCCGCGAGCTCGCCCTCGGACTCGGCCGCGACCAGCAGCGCCTTCTCAACGGCCCCGATCCGCTCCCCCACCGGCAGCTCGTCGAGATCCCCCGCAAAGTCCGCCGCGTGATCGTTGTCAAACGGCCCCATACCCCAAGTACCCATACCCAGATCCTCGCAGCCACCACTGACAATCCCCCCGACCTGCGACGCCGCCGCCCGCCGCCCGCCGTCACGAGGCAAGAGGCACCAGGCACCAGGCACCAGGCACCAGGCATCGGGGCGAAGGTCGCACTCAAGCCCGTCCGGCGTTTGAGGACGAGGCGCGCACCGCCGACAAGCCGGCCACCAGGCAATAGGGCGAAGGACGCACCCCAGCCCGTCCGGCGTTTGAGGACGAGCGCCGCAGGCGCGACGCGGGCGCAGCCCGCAAAGGGGGCCCGGGGGCGAAGCCCCCGCAGCGCAACGCAACATGCAGCCCGTCCGGCGCTCGAGGACTCCGGCCGAAGGCCGGATGCGCGTCAGCCGACGCAAACGCAACCCGAAGCCCGTCCGGCGCTTGAGGACGAGGCGCGCACCGCCGACCACGCCGACCGACCGGCGGCAGGGCGAAGACCCCAAACCCAGCCCGTCCGGCGCCCGACGACGAGGCGCGCACCTCCGACGACGCCGGCCGCCCGGCGACAGGGCCAAGGCCCCAAACCCAGCCCGTCCGGCGTTTGAGGACGAGCGCCGCCAGGCGCGAAAGCGGGCGCAGCCCGCAAAAGGGGGCCCGGGGGCGGAGCCCCCGCAGCGGGAGGCGACGGGCCGGGCCCCACCCGAAGGGGAAGGCGGGCGGGGTCCGGACCCGGGGCGGGGGTACGGGTCAGGCCCGGGTGTGCTCCGCCGACGCCGCCCCACCCGGCGCAGGCGCCGGAAGAGGCACACCCGCCCCCTTCGAGAGGTCCGCCGGCGCGGACTCATCGAGCAACGTCCGCTCATCGAACGGCAACCGCCCGGCCAGCACCTCCGCCGCCCGCTCCCGATCGATCTCCTTCGTCCACGTACCCACGAGCACGCACGCCACCGCGTTCCCCGCGAAGTTGGTGAGCGCGCGGGCCTCGCTCATGAAGCGGTCGATGCCCACGATGAGCCCGACGCCGTCGACCAGCTCCGGCCGGTGCGACTGCAGTCCGCCGGCCAGCGTCGCCAGCCCCGCTCCCGTCACACCCGCCGCGCCCTTCGACGCCACGATCATGAACAGCAGCAGCGAGATCTGCTCCCCCAGCGACAGCGGATCACCCGTCGCCTCGGCGATGAACAGCGACGCCATCGTCAGATAGATCGCCGTACCGTCCAGGTTGAAGGAGTACCCCGTCGGCACCGTGATGCCCGCGACCGGACGGGACACCCCGAGGTGCTCCATCTTCGCGATGAGCCGCGGCAGCGCCGACTCGGACGACGAGGTCGACAGGATCAGCAGGAACTCCCGCGCCAGGTACTTCAGCAGCGACAGCAGGTTGATCCCGGTGACCACGCGCAGCAGCACGCCCAGCACACCGAAGACGAAGACGAAGCACGTCGCGTAGAAGCCGAGCATGATCACCGCGAGGGACTTCAGCGCGTCCACGCCCGTCTCCCCGACCACCGCCGCGATCGCGCCGAACGCGCCCACCGGCGCCGCCCACATGATCATCGCCAGCACCCGGAACACCAGCCGCTGCAGATGCTCGACCCCGCGCAGCACCGGCTCCCCGACGGAGCCCATCATCTGCAGCGCGAACCCGCACAGCAGCGCCACGAGCAGCGTCTGCAGCACCTCGCCCTCGGTGAACGCCGAGACCAGCGTGGTCGGAATGATCCCGAGCAGGAAGTCCGCGGTCGACTCGCTCGCCCCGGCGGCCTGCTCCGCGCCGACGTCCTTCGTCGCCTCGGTGAGGTGCAGACCGCTGCCCGGGTCGAGGAGGTTGCCGACGACCAGGCCGATGGCCAGGGCGACGGTCGACATGATCATGAAGTAGCCGAGCGCCAGCCCGCCGACCGCGCCGACCTTGGCGGCCTTGCGGACGGAGCCGACGCCGAGCACGATCGTGCAGAAGATGATGGGCGAGATCATCATCTTGATCAGGCTCACGAAGCCCGTGCCGATCGGCTTCAGCTCCACCGCCGTGTCGGGGGCGGCGAGGCCGACGAGGATGCCGAGCAGCACGGCCCCGATCACGGCGAGATAGAGATAGTGGGTACGGTCTCGTCTGCTGCGCTCAGGCGCGTGCGTCGTCCCGGACGGCTGCGCGGACACGGCGGTCTCCCTGTCGTCGAAGGGGTTTCGATGTCCCGGCGACTATCCATCCCGGTGTGAGCGGGGTCACTGTTACGTTCATTGAGTTCATCGATCGCGCGGAAGGCAGACTGACTACCATGCGCGTCCCCCGCCCCCGCAGCCTCGCGGGGCAGCTCTTCGCCATGCAGGTGGTGCTGATAGCCGCCGCCGTGGCGGGCTGCTCGCTGTTCGTGTACGTCAGCGAGCGCAGCCGCGCGGAGCGCTCGGCGGCCGCCCAGGCGCGGGCGGTGGCGGTGTCGGTCGCGGACTCACCCGTGGTCACGGACGCCCTCACGGGTCCCGACCCGTCGGCGGTCCTGCAGCCGTACGCCGAGCGCGTACGGCGGGACGCGCGCGTCACGTTCATCACGATCATGGCTCCGGACGGCACCCGCTTCACCCATCCCACCCCGGAGCGGATAGGCGAGAAGTTCGTCGGCCACCGGGAGCCGGCCCTGCGCGGCGAGACGTTCAGTGAGACGTTCACGGGCACCCTCGGCCCGTCCGTGCGGGTCGTCACGCCCGTACGGGCCGCGGACGGCCGGATCACCGGCCTGGTCAGCGCGGGCATCCTGCTGGAGCGGATCAGCGAGGAGGTGAGCCGGCAGGTCGTGTCGATGCTGTGGGTCGCGGTGGGGGCCCTGGCGCTGTGCGGGGCGGGCACGTACGTCATCAACGACCGGCTGCGCCGGCACACCCACGGCATGAACGCCGCGGAGCTGAGCCGCCTCTACTCGTACCACCAGGCCGCCCTGCACGGCGTACGCGAGGGTCTGCTGCTGCTCGACGGACAGCGGCGGATCGCGCTGATCAACGACGCGGGCCGGGAGCTGCTGGGTCTCACCGGCGATCCCGTCGGCCGCCCGGTGGTCGATCTGGGCCTGCCCCCGCCGCTCAACGGGGCGCTGCTCGCCGCGGAGCCCCGGGTGGACGAGCTGCACCTGACCGCCGAGCGGATCCTGGTCGTCAACACCTCACCGGTGAGCGGCGGCGAGCGCCGCGGCACGGTCGTCACGCTGCGGGACCACACGGAGCTGCAGGCCCTGTCGGGCGAGCTGGACTCCGTACGGGGCTTCGCGGACGCGCTGCGCTCCCAGGCGCACGAGGCGGCGAACCGGCTGCACACGGTCGTCTCCCTCATCGAACTGGGCCGCTCCGCCGAGGCGGTGGACTTCGCCACGCACGAGCTCGAGCTGGCCCAGGCCCTGACGGACCAGGTGGTCGCGGCGGTCGGCGAGCCGGTGCTGGCGGCGCTGCTACTGGGCAAGGCGGCGCAGGCGAACGAGCGCGGCGTGGAGCTGGTGCTGGATCCCGACAGCCGGATCGACGACGGCGTGCCGCCGGCCCTCGCGGGCCGCGACCTCGTCACCGTGCTGGGCAACCTCCTCGACAACGCGATCGACGCGGCGCAGGGGGCGCAGACCCCGCGGGTGACGGTCACGGCCCGGGCGGCGGACGGCGAGCTGCTGCTGCGGGTGTCGGACACGGGGCCCGGCCTGGACCCGTCCCTCCGGGAGGAGATCTTCACCCGGGGCTGGACGACGAAGGCGGGGAAGGGGCACGGTATCGGCCTGGCCCTCGTCCACCAGGTGGTACGGCGTGCCTCGGGCACGGTCACGGTGACGGAGTCCGCGACGGGCGGAGCGGAGTTCACGGTCCGCCTGCCGCTGCGCGACGGGACGCCGGAGCCCGCGGGGCGTCCGGCCGCGGGGGACGACACGGCCGTGCCGTACGACGGCGACCCGCCCCAGGCCCCGCCCCAGCCCCTCCCCGCACAGCGCGACCGCACCCCGCAGGAGACCCGGTGACCATATCCGTGCTGATCGTCGAAGACGACCCCGTAGCCGCCGACGCCCACAAGACGTACGTCAACCGCGTCCCGGGCTTCACGGTCGCCGACACCGCCCGTACCCGGGCCGACGCCGTCCGCGTCCTCGACCGCACCCCCGTCGACCTGATCCTCCTCGACCTCTACCTCCCCGACGGCCACGGCCTCCAGCTGCTCCGCGCGCTGCGCGCCGCCGGCCACCGCGCCGACGTGATCGCCGTGACGTCCGCCCGCGATCTGGCCGTGGTCCGCGAAGGGGTCTCCCTGGGCGTCGTCCAGTACGTACTGAAGCCCTTCGCGTTCGCCACCCTCCGCGACCGGCTGGAGCGCTATCTCGACTTCCGGGCCGCCGCGGGCGGCGAGGCCGGCGGCCAGGAGGAGGTCGACCGCGCCCTGTCGGCGCTGCGCGCCCCGCAGCCCGCCGCGCTCCCCAAGGGCCTGAGCGCGCCCACGCTCAGCGCGGTGACCACCGCCCTGCGCGACGCGGACGACGAGGGTCTGACCGCGTCCGCCGCGGCCGCGGAGCTGGGCATCTCCCGGATCACGGCCCGGCGTTATCTGGAGCACCTGGTCGAGACCGGCCGCGCCGAGCGCGCCCCGCGGTACGGCCAGGTGGGCCGCCCGGAGCTGCGCTACCGCTGGCGGCGGCACCTCCCGGCCGCGACGGCGGGCACCAGCGCGCCGGAACAGGCGTAACAGCCGCCCCTCGCGGGCAACTACAACGTTGTCATCAATGTCGGCACACCCTATTGACCGGTCATTAGCACGCGCTTACGGTCACCGACATCTCAAAGCGCGCCACCCCTGATCCGTAAGAGATCCAGCGCAGTCCCAGAGCCGAGCCACGTCTCCCCCCGACCCGAGCCGCCTCAGGAGGTCCTGCCCGTGCGCCCCTCGCTACGCCCCCTCCCCCTGCTCCTGACCGCCGTGCTCGCCGCCACCGCCCTCAGCGCCTGCGGCAGCGACTCCGGCGACGACCAGAACACGGTCAAGATCCAGTACAAGCGCTCCACCGACGCCAAGAACAAGATCTTCGACCGTGAACTCGAGTCGGTGAAGAAGGAGTTCGAGGCCAAGTTCCCGGACAAGAAGGTCGAGCTGATCCCCCTCAAGGTCCCGGACGAGCAGTACTACACCAAGGTCCAGCAGATGATCAGGTCCAAGAAGACCGCCCCGGACCTGGTCTACGAGGACACCTTCCTGATCAACTCCGACATCACCGCCGGACTGCTCACCCCGCTGGACGACTACCTCAAGGACTGGGCCGACTGGGACAAGTACATCGACACGGCGAAGACCGCCGCCCAGGGCCAGGACGGCAAGGTCTACGGCGTACCGGACGGCACCGACACCCGCGGACTCTGGTACAACAAGGAGCTGTTCAAGCAGGCGGGCCTGCCGGAGGAGTGGCAGCCGAAGACCTGGGACGAGGTGCTGGGCGCCGCCCGCACGATCAAGGAGAAGCTGCCGGACGTCATCCCGATGAACGTCTACACCGGCAAGGCGGTCGGCGAGGCCGCCAGCATGCAGGGCTTCGAGATGCTGCTGTACGGCACCGAGGACACCCTGTACGACGAGAGTGCCAAGAAGTGGGTGGCCGGCAGCCAGGGCTTCAAGGACGCGCTGCAGTTCGTCGAGACGGTCTACAAGGAGAAGCTGGGCCCCGACCCGCAGGACGCCCTCGACCCGAACGTCGGCACCAAGGTCGCCACCGAGTGGCTGCCGGAGAACAAGCTGGCCATCAACCTCGACGGCTCCTGGATGTCGAACAACTGGCAGGAGACCGGCGCCAAGCCGTGGCCCGAGTGGACGGACGTCCTCGGCCAGACGGCCATGCCCACCCAGAACGGCCAGGCCCCCGGCCGCGTCTCGATGTCCGGCGGCTGGACCTGGGCCATCCCGGCCAACGCCGGCAACAAGGACCTGGCCTTCGAGTTCATGAAGGTCGCCCAGTCGCAGAAGAACTGCACCCGGCTGACCATCGCCAACGGCCAGATCGCCGTACGCGAGGACGTGGCGAGCGACCCGGACTACCAGGGCTACGTGCCGGGCATCCAGTTCTTCACCGACCTGGTGGCCGCCACCCACTACCGCCCCGCGCTGCCCGTCTACCCGCAGGTCTCCACCGCCATCCAGGAGGCGATGGAGGTGGTCACCACCGGTGACTCCTCGGTGGACGACGCCGCCAAGGCGTACGACGAACAACTGGACTCGATCAGCAAGGGCGAGGTCGTCCAGAAGTGACCGCACCCACCACCACCCCGGGTGCCGCCCTCGCGGCGGCGCCCGGGCGGGCCGGGCCGGCGCGGCCGCCGAACCGGGTCCTGCGTGCCCTGGTGCGCGGGCTGCCGGTCGGCCCCTCGCTCGCCCTGCTGCTGCTCTTCCTGGCCGGCCCGATCGCGTACTGCGTCTATATCGCCTTCACGGACCTGCAGCTCAGCGGCCAGGCGGAGTCGTCCTTCGTGGGCCTTGAGAACTTCCGCAGGGCCTTCTCCGACGACGGTTTCACCAACGCCGTCTATCTGACCCTGGTGTTCACCCTGATCTCCTCCATCGCCGGCCAGAACACCCTGGGCCTGGCGCTGGCGGGCCTGATGCTGCGGGCGTCGAAGGCCGTCCGCACCGTCACCGGCGCGATCGTGATCACCGCCTGGGTGGTGCCGGAGGTGGTGGCGGGTTTCCTGCTGTACGCCTACTTCCGCCGCGACGGGTCGCTCAACGAGATCCTCGACTGGCTCCATCTGCCCACCCAGAACTGGCTGTTCACCTGGCCGATCCTGGCGGTGTCGTTCGCCAACATCTGGCGCGGCACCGCGTTCTCGATGCTGGTCTACTCGGCCGCGCTCTCCGAGATCCCCAAGGAGATCACCGAGGCCGCCGAGGTGGACGGCGCGGGCGGCTGGCGCCGGGTCTGGCATGTCACGCTGCCGATGATCCGCCGCTCCATCGGCACCAACCTGATGCTCAACACCCTGCAGACGCTGTCGGTCTTCGGCCTGATCTGGGCGATGACCCGCGGCGGGCCGGGCGACCGCAGCCAGACCCTGCCGCTGTTCATGTACGAGCAGGCGTTCAAGAACAACCTGATCGGCTACGGCACGGCGGTGGCCCTGCTGCTGTTGCTGGTGGGCGCGCTGTTCTCGCTGGTCTATCTGCGCATGCTGCGCACGGAGGTGTGAGTGTCCTCGCTGCTGACGAACCGGGCGCGACGCCACTCCCGCCGGCTGGCCGCCGACGCCGGACTGCTCGTCGCGTCGCTGGCGTTCGCGCTGCCGCTGCTGTGGCTGGTGCTGTCGAGTCTCGACACCGACGCCGGGCTGACGGTGAAGCTGCCCGACGCGTACACCTGGGACAACTTCGACCAGGTGCTCACCCCCGAGATGACCTTCACCCCGCTGCTCAACAGCCTGCTGCTGTGCGGCGGGGCGACGCTGGTGACGGTGGTGTGCGCGGCGCTCGCGGCGTATCCGCTGTCGCGCTTCCCGTCCCGGCTGAACCGTCCGTTCATGCTGACGATCCTGTTCACCACCAGCCTGCCGATCACCGCGATCATGGTGCCGGTGTACGGCCTGTTCGTACAGATCAATCTGATCGACACGATGTGGGGCACGGCGCTGTTCATGGCCGCGGCCCAGCTGCCCTTCGCCATCTGGCTGATGAAGAACTTCATGGACGGCGTGCCGAAGGTGCTGGAGGAGGCGGCCTGGACGGACGGGGCGTCCTCGATGCAGGCGCTGGTGCGGGTGATCCTGCCGCTGATGGGGCCGGGCGTCGTGGTCGTGACGATCTTCTCGTTCATCATGATGTGGGGGAACTTCTTCGTCCCCTTCATGCTGCTGCTGACCCCGGACCAGTTCCCCGCGTCCGTCTCGATCTTCGAGTTCTTCGGCAACACGGGCTCGGTGGTGTACGGGCAGCTGGCGGCGTTCTCCATCATCTACTCCACGCCGGCGGTGCTGCTGTACGTCCTGATCGCCCGCCGTCTCGGCGGCGGCTTCGCGCTGGGCGGCGCGGTCAAGGGGTGAGGCGCGGCCGGTCGCCGTCACGCGTCAGGGGCACCCCTTCGCCGATGGGGTGCCCCTGAGGTGTGTACCGGGCGTCAGCCCTGCTCGCCGCCCAGGTGGTGGACCCGGACCATGTTGGTGGTGCCGGGGACACCGGGCGGGGAGCCGGCCGTGATGATCATGACGTCGCCGCGGTTGTAGCGCTCGAGGCGCAGCAGCTCGGCGTCCACCAGGTCGACCATCGCGTCGGTGTTCTCGACGTACCGCACCTGGATCGGCTCGACGCCCCAGCTGAGGGTGAGCTGGTTGCGGGTGGAGGCGTCCGTGGTGAACGCGAGGATCGGCTGGGAGGCCCGGTAGCGGGAGAGCCGGCGGGCGGTGTCGCCGGACTTGGTGAACGCGACCAGGGTCTTGGCGTCCAGGAAGTCCGCGATCTCGCAGGCGGCACGGGCCACGGAGCCGCCCTGGGTGCGCGGCTTCTTGCCCGGCACCAGCGGCTGCAGACCGCGCGAGAGCAGCTCGCCCTCGGCGGCCTCGACGATCCGCGACATGGTCTTCACGGTCTCGATCGGGTACTTGCCGACCGAGGACTCGGCGGAGAGCATCACCGCGTCGGCGCCGTCGAGGATGGCGTTGGCGACGTCGGAGGCCTCGGCGCGGGTCGGCCGCGAGGAGTTGATCATCGACTCCATCATCTGGGTCGCGACGATCACCGGCTTGGCGTTGCGCCGGCACATCTCCACCAGGCGCTTCTGCACCACCGGGACCTTCTCCAGCGGATACTCCACCGCGAGGTCGCCGCGGGCGACCATGACGGCGTCGAAGGCCAGGACGACCTCCTCCATGTTCTCCACGGCCTGCGGCTTCTCCACCTTGGCGATGACGGGGACCCGGCGGCCCACCTCGTCCATCACCCGGTGCACGTCGCGTACGTCGCTCGCGTCGCGGACGAAGGACAGGGCCACCATGTCGGCGCCCATCCGCAGGGCGAACCTGAGGTCCTCGATGTCCTTCTCGGACAGGGCGGGGACGTTCACCGCGACGCCGGGCAGGTTGATGCCCTTGTGGTCGGAGATCACGCCGCCCTCGATCACGATGCAGCGGACCTCGGGCCCGGCCACCTCGGTGACCTCCAGGGCCACGGCGCCGTCGTTGATCAGGATCCGCTCGCCGGGCGAGCAGTCGCCCGGCAGACCCTTGTAGGTGGTGCCGCAGATGGTCTTGTCGCCGGGGACGTCCTCGGTGGTGATGGTGAACTCGTCGCCGCGCTCGAGTTCGACCGGCCCCTCGGCGAAGGTCTCCAGGCGGATCTTGGGGCCCTGCAGGTCGGCGAGGACGCCGATGGGCTTCCCGGTCTCCTCCGACGCCTTGCGGACGCGCGCGTAGCGCTCCTCGTGCTCGGCGTGGCTGCCGTGGCTGAAGTTGAAACGGGCGACGTTCATGCCCGCCTCGACCAGCGACTTCAGCTGTTCGTAGGAGTCGACGGCGGGACCCAGGGTGCAGACGATTTTGGCTCGGCGCATGACGACGATCCTATCGGTTTGTTTCGATGGGGAATTTACTGGGTTCTCTCTTCACGATGTCCTGCCGCCCAGCAGAGAGTACGCCTGGGTGGCGATCTCCAGCTCCTCGTCGGTGGGTACGACGGCCACGGCCACCCGGCTGTCGTCGGCGGAGATGACCCGGGCGGCCGTGCTGCGCAGGGCGTTGCGTACCGGGTCCAGCTCGATGCCGAGGGCGCCCAGCCCCCGCATCGACGCCTCCCGGACGGCGGCGGAGTTCTCCCCGACCCCGGCGGTGAAGGCGATCGCGTCGACCTCGCCGAGGACGGCGGTGAAGGCGCCGACGTACTTGCGGATCCGGTGGCAGTACACGTCGAAGGCGAGGCGGGCGGAGGCGTCGCCCTCGCCGATCCGGCGGCCGATCTCGCGCATGTCGTTGTCGCCGCACAACCCGACAAGGCCGCTGCGCTTGTTCAGCAGGCCGTCGATCTCGTCGATGCCCATACCGCCCGTACGGGCCAGATGGAAGATCACGGCGGGGTCGACATCGCCGCTGCGGGTGCCCATCACCAGCCCTTCGAGCGGGGTGAGCCCCATCGACGTATCGACACAGCGACCCTGCTCGACGGCGGAGGCGCTGGCGCCGTTGCCGAGGTGCAGCACGATCACGTTCACCTCCTCGGGCGCCCGGCCCAGCAGCGCGGCGGTGGCGCGCGAGACGTACGCGTGGGAGGTGCCGTGGAAGCCGTAGCGGCGGATCTGGAAGCGGTCGGCGGTGGCCGCGTCGATCGCGTAGCGGGCCGCCGCCTCCGGGATCGTGGCGTGGAAGGCCGTGTCGAAGACGGCGACCTGCGGCAGGTCGGGGCGCAGCGCGCGGGCCACCTCGATGCCGGTGATGTTCGCCGGGTTGTGCAGCGGGGCCAGCGGGACGAGCTTCTGCATCTCGGCGACGACCTCGTCGTCGATGAGGGTGGGCTCGGTGAACCGGGTGCCGCCGTGCACGGCGCGGTGGCCGATCACCGCCAGCCGGGGGTCGTCCAGCCCGTGCCCGGCGGCGGCCAGCTCGGCGGAGACGATGCGCAGCGCCTCGGTGTGGTCGGCGACCTCGCCCTCGCCGATCCGCTCCACGATGCCCTGGGCCAGGCGGTTGTGTGTCGCCATGTCGATGAGTTGGTACTTCAGGGACGAGGACCCCGAGTTGAGGACCAGGACCCGGGTCGCGGTCATGGGGTCCGGTCTCCTTGCTCTCCGTGCGCCTGGATCGTCATGGGCTCTGCTCTCCCTGCGCCTGGATGGCCGTGATGGCCACGGTGTTGACGATGTCCTGTACGAGCGCCCCGCGCGAGAGGTCGTTGACCGGCTTGTTCAGGCCCTGCAGCACCGGGCCGACGGCGATCGCGCCGGCGGAGCGCTGGACGGCCTTGTAGGTGTTGTTGCCGGTGTTGAGGTCGGGGAAGACGAGCACCGTCGCCTGGCCGGCGACCGGGGAGCCGGGTGCCTTGGCGGCGGCCACGGTCGGGTCGACGGCGGCGTCGTACTGGATCGGCCCCTCGATCAGCAGATCGGGGCGCCGGCTCCTGACGATCTCCGTCGCCGCGCGCACCTTGTCCACGTCCGCTCCCGTACCGGACGTGCCCGTGGAGTACGACAGCATGGCCACCCGCGGCTGGACGCCGAACTTGGCGGCCGTCGCCGCCGACTGGATCGCGATGTCGGCGAGCTGCTCCGCGTCCGGGTCCGGGTTGATGGCGCAGTCGCCGTACACGAGGACCTTGTCGGCCAGGCACATGAAGAAGACGGACGAGACGATCGACGCGCCGGGAGCGGTCTTGATCACCTCGAACGCGGGGCGGATGGTCGCGGCCGTCGAGTGCACCGAACCGGAGACCATGGCGTCCGCCAGGCCCTCCTGCACCATCAGGGTGCCGAAGTAGTTCACGTCGGCCACCACGTCGTGGGCCAGCTCGACGGAGACGCCCTTGTGCGCGCGGTACTTGGCGTACACCTCGGCGAAGGAGTCGCGCAGCGGCGAGGTCGCGGGGTCGATCACGCGGGCGTGCGCGACGGCCGGGTCTTCGGGCTGCTCGCCCGCGGCCAGCAGCCGCAGGCCGATCCCGAGCTCCGCGACGGCCTTGCGGACGGCCGCCTCGTCGCCGAGCAGCGTCAGATCGCAGACGTTGCGCCGCAGGATCACCTCCGCCGCGCGCAGCACGCGCTCCTCCGTCCCCTCCGGCAGCACCACGTGCCGACGGTCGGACTGCGCGCGCTCGATCAGCATGTGCTCGAACATCATCGGGGTGACGCGGCCGGTGGGCGCCACGCTCAGCCTGCTGGTGAGCTGCGCGCCGTCCACGTGCGACTCGAAGAGCCCCAACGCGATGTCCGCCTTGCGCGGGGTGGCGGCGGTGAGCTTGCCCTCCAGGGCGACCAGCTCCGCGGCGGTGGGGAAGGACCCGCCCGGGACGGCGAGCAGCGGCGTCCCCGGCGCGAGCCGGGCCGCCAGCGCCATGGTCTCCTCGCCCGGCCGCAACCCAAGGGTGAGCAGCACGCCGGCGATCGCGGGCGAGCCCGCGGAGTGCGCGGCCAGGGCGCCGATCAGCAGGTCGGCCCGGTCGCCGGGCGTGATCACGAGCGCGCCGGGCTTCAGGGCGGGCAGGAACGCGGGGAGCATCGCGCCGCCGAAGACGTAGTCCCGCACGTCGCGGGCCAGACCCGAGGCGTCGCCCATCAGCACCTCGGCGCCGAGGGCGGCCTTGACCTGGGAGACGGTGGGGGCGGACAGCGCGGGGTCCTCGGGCAGGACGTAGACGGGCACCGGCAGATGACCGCCGAGTTCGCGCGCGGCCTGCTGCGCGTGGGCGTCGTCGACGCGGTTCGCGACCATCGCCAGTACGTCGCAGCCCAGCGACGTGTACGCGTGGTGGGCGTTGCGGACCTCGGCGACGACGGTGTCGGCCTCCTGGCCGCTGCCGCTGACGACGGGGATGACGACGGCGCCGCACTCGTTCGCGAGCCTCGCGTTGAGGGCGAGTTCGGCGGGGATGTTGGTGTCGGCGTAGTCGGTGCCCAGGACGAGGACGGCCTCGTAGTCGGCGGCGATGTCGTGGTAGCGCTGCACGAGCCTCGAGACGAGCTCGTCGCTCCCGTGCTCGGCCTGTACGGCGGACGCCTCCGCGTAGCCCATGCCCAGCACGGAGCCGGGCGGCTGGCCCAGCCGGTACCGCGCGCGCAGCAGGTCGAACACCGGGTCCGTGCCGTCGTGGGCCAGCGGCCGGAACACGCCGACGCGGTCGACCTGCCTCGTGAGCAGCTCCATCATGCCGAGCTCGATCACCTGGCGGCCGTCGCCGCGGCCGACGCCGGTGACATAGACGCTGCGAGTCACGTTCTGACGTCTCCGTTACGTAGCGTTACGCGCGGTGTGCGGCAGTATCCGCGGTCTGACCATACCTTCGGGGGGATGCGCGTCGCGCGCTGGGTGGGGTGGGTCGGGGTGCGGGGTGGGGTCGGAGCCGGGTGGGTGGGGGTGCCGTAGGTGGGGGTGCCGTGGGTGGGGGTGCCGTGGGTGGGGGTCCGGTGGGTGGGGGTCCGGTGGGTGGGGGTCCGGTGGACGGGGGTCCGGTGGGCGGGTTACGCCGGGCGCCACCAGCCCCCTTCAGCGTGACCCGCGCCGATCCAGCCCGTCCGGCGTTTGAGGACGAGGCGCGCAGCGCCGACCCGCGTCAGCCGGCGTGAGGCGACCTGCCCGCGGAGGCGTTCGAGGACCCGGCCGGAGGCGCGGCACCCAGCCGCCGGCGTGAGGCGACAAGCGTTACGCAAGCCGGGCGTGAAAGAATCGATTCCGCGCACACAATCGCACCAATCGACGCAAACCGACCAGGAACCCGGGAGAACCATGCGCATCGGAGTGCTCACCGCGGGCGGCGACTGCCCCGGCCTGAACGCGGTCATCAGGTCGGTGGTGCACCGCGCCCTTGCCGGGCACGGCGACGAGGTCATCGGATTCGAGGACGGCTTCAAGGGCCTGCTGGAAGGCCGCTACCGCAAGCTCGACCTCAACGCCGTCAGCGGCATCCTGGCGCGCGGCGGCACCATCCTCGGCTCCTCCCGGCTGGAGCGCGCCCGGCTGCGCCAGGCCTGCGAGGAGACCGAGGACCTCAGCCGCGAGCTGGGCCTGGACGCCCTGATCCCCATCGGCGGCGAGGGCACCCTCACCGCCTCCAGCATGCTCGCGGACGCCGGGCTGCCCGTCGTGGGCGTGCCCAAGACCATCGACAACGACATCTCCGCCACCGACCGCACCTTCGGCTTCGACACCGCCGTCGGCGTCGCCACCGAGGCCATCGACCGGCTGAAGACGACCGCCGAGTCGCACCAGCGCGTGATGGTCGTCGAGGTGATGGGGCGGCACGCCGGGTGGATCGCGCTCGAGTCGGGCATGGCCGGCGGCGCGCACGGAATCTGCCTGCCGGAGCGCCCGTTCTCCGTGGACGCGATCTGCAGGATGGTGGAGGAGCGCTTCTCCCGCGGCAAGAAGTTCGCCGTGGTCTGCGTCGCCGAGGGCGCCCACCCCGCCGAGGGGCAGATGGAGTACAAGAAGGGCGAGATCGACCAGTACGGCCACGAGCGCTTCCTGGGCATCGGCAACCGGCTCGCCGGGGAGCTGGAGAAGCGCCTCGGCAAGGAGGCCAAGCCGGTCATCCTCGGCCACGTCCAGCGCGGCGGCGTCCCCACGGCGTACGACCGCGTACTCGCGACCCGCTTCGGTTGGCACGCGGTGGAGGCCGTGCACCGCGGCGACTTCGGCATGATGACCGCGCTGCGCGGCACGGACATCGTGATGGCCCCGCTCGCCCAAGCGGTCACCGAGCTGAAGACCGTGCCGGGGAACCGGATGGACGAGGCCGAGTCCGTCTTCTGAGCCCCACAGGACCACAGCGCAGAGGGGCGCCACCCCGTCCAGGGTGGCGCCCCTCGCGGCTCCCGGAGGTTCGGGGCCCCGCGTACTACTCGATCGTCTGGTCCATCCCGTGCAGCGTCAGCGTGCCGCCGAACTGGCCCGCCTGCTTGACCGTGGCGTGCGTGAAGAACACCTCTTCGATCTGCACCGGCGGCGGGAAGCCCGGGCTGAACTGGATCGGGATGACCCCGAACAGCAGGCCCGTCAGCGACTCGGTGTACATCGTCACGACGCCGTCCGTCATCGTGGACGTGGAGCCCTCGTCCGTACGGACGTGGGTGGTCCTCTCCCCCGGGCCCTGCACGATCTGGTGCAGGTCCTTGATCTCGACGCCCTTCGCGGCCGTGAACTTCAGGACCGGCTTGATGGTGCCGTCCTGCGTCTTGACCTTCACGATGCCCTCGTACTTCAGGCCGTGCAGGTCCAGGCGCGTGGTCTTCAGCGTCCACGGCTCGTTCGGCAGCAGCGGGATGCCCGGCTCGACGTCCGCGTCGGCGAGCGCCTGCGCGTCCCTCTCCGGGCACGGGAAGCGCTCCTTGCCGTCCTCGCCCGTGGTGGAGTCGGAGCCGGACTCGGCGGTCTTCGTCTCCGCGGTCTTCTCCACCTCCTTGACCTCCACGCCGGCCTTCTCGGCCGCCTCGCGGATCTCGTCCTCGGTCGAGGCCGACGGCGAGGTGCTGTCGGAGGTGGACGGGTCCGAGGCGGCGGGCGCCTCGGTCTCCGTGGTGGTCGTCGTCTCCGTCGTCTGCGCCGTGTCGTCCGGCGCGGAGAGCAGGTCGCCGATCGCGTCGCCTATGCCCAGCGGGTCGAGCGGGTTCGTCGTCTCGCTCTGCGTGGGGCTCGGCGACGGGCTCGCCGTGCCGTCGGAGTCCGGGGCCGTCTGCGTCTGCGCTGTCGGCGACGATGTCGGGTCGGGCGAGGCGCTGGCCGACGGGGACGGCGAGGCGTCCGGCTTCGCGGTCTCCTCCGGCTTCGCCGTCTGCTCCTCCTCCGGCTGTACGTCGGGCTGCGTCACGCACGGGCCGGGGGCGTACGGGTTGACCGGGTTGTCGTCGGCGACGGCCGGCCGGGGGCTGAGCGTCAGCCCCAGCAGGACGGCCGTGGGCATCGACGCCAGCGCGGCCGCCTTGCCCGCCTGCAGCTTGTACTTGGACAGGAGGGACTTGCGGGGCGCCGCGTGCCGCGGACCCGTGCGCCGCAGCGGCATCTGCTCGTCGGAGACGGGCTGCTCACTGCGCATACGATCCCCCACTGGGCGCCTTGGTCACGGAGATGGTCGCGCTGCTGCGGCCGGCGTCCTCCGGGCCGGGCTCCTCGGCCTGCGGCTCGGACGCGGCGGGCTCGGGGGTGTACGGGGCCGCGCCCGGCAGCAGTTCCTGGCCGGAGACGTACTCGGCCTCGTCCGGGTCCGTGCCGTGGGAGCCCTCGGGGCCGGCCGGCTCACCGGCGGGCGTGGTCCCCGGCGCCCAGGCGATGGCCAGTGCGCCGCCGACCATCGCGAGCATGAAGCCGATGATGAGGCCGCCGAAGTTGGAGACCGGAATCGACACCAGGGCCAGCACCACGGCGGCCACACCGGCGAAGACCCGGACGATGGAGTGGTACCACATGGTCAGGCCGAGGGTCACCAGCAGGACGCCGATGATCAGCGCGCCGGCTCCGGCGGTGGTGGCCATCCGTACGGTCAGGGTGCCCATCTGCAGGTTGTGGTACGGCAGATACCCGATCGGGACTCCGCCGAGGATGGTGAAGAGACCCGCCCAGAACGGCCGGGTGCCGCGCCAGGTCCGGAACCGGCGCCGCCAGTGACGCAGCCAGTGCTCGTCCTGGAGGGATGGCTCGACGCTCATGGAAAAACAGCTCCCTGGTACGGCAGTACAAATCAGAGGTGGTGGGGGGAGGGGCGGGACGCCGGGCGTCCCGCCCCTCTTCAGCCTTGACGGCTCAGTAGCACTGCTTGTCGTCACCCATGTGCAGACGCAGCTTCAGGCCGCTGAGCTTGAAGGTGCCCGCGGAGGTGGCCCACGCGGTCTGCTTGACGTCCGTCAGGACGGCCTTCTCGGCCTCCTGCGCGAAGCCGCCGGGCAGCGCGGCGTCGCCGGTAGCGATACCGGGACCCTTGCTGCTGTGGTTGGCCGCGACACCGATGTTGATGTTGGTGAACACGGCGTCGGCGTCGAGCGCCGAGGAGTCGATGTAGATCTTGCGAGCGTCGACCTTGGTGCCGCTGCCGCCGGCCTCCAGCCGCAGCGTGACCTTCCCGAGACCCGGGATCGGCGTCACGACGGACTGGCACATGTCGGTGATGAGCGCCCGGTTGAAGCCGGACACCGCCACCGGGTGGTGCTGTCCCTCGTTGCCCGCCAGGTCGGTGCCCGAGTCCACGGCACCGTACTGCACCATGCCGAAGCCCTCGAGCTTACCGGCGGTGACCTTGAACTCCTGGCCGGAGACCGCGAAGGAAGCCGCGAGGGCCCCCTGCGCCAGGGCGACGCCTATCGCCGCGGTGGCGGCTACAGACGGAACCATGACCACGGCAAAGCGCTTCCATCTGGTCCCACCACGCACCTGGGACTCCATACGTTCCTCCTTCTCGGACGTACGGGAAGGAGAGCGCCGCAGGCCGGCGCGGGCAAATTCCGCCCCAGCACCGGCGATCAACTCCCGAGCGACAACCGCCGGCCGTACGTCGCGTACGGCCCATTTCGGACAGGCGCCGCCCGTTGGCAGCGACCCCCCTGTCCGCTCGGTGGGGTTCCCCTTCTCTGCGGCCGCGGCCGGATGCCGGACCGTGGTCGGGGGACCGAGCTCAGGCGAGCTTGGTGCATCTCTCGGGGGGTGCACAAGAGGTTCGTTACTTGCGAGTAACGCCCTCGTGTCGACTTACCGTCGAAGAGAAGGAGGGCAGGTACGCAGAGTCGCGGAAGATGACGACAAATCCACCGGGCAAGGTGGGGCAAAATCCGACAATCGCTGTTGTGATACTCACCGTCAGTAACGGCGGCCGCCTTTGTCAAGATTTGGCAAAGTCACGGCCGCCGTTATGCCTGTGTTATCACTTCAGAACAGCTCAGAAGAGCACGCGGGACAGCGCCATCCGCGCCTTGACCACGCGCGGGTCGTCCCCGCCGATCACCTCGAACAGCTCCAGCAGCCGCACCCGGGCGGCCTGCCGGTCGTCCCCGGCGGTGCGCGCCACGGTGTCCACGAGCCGGCCGAAGGCGTCCTCGACGTGACCGCCCACCAGGTCCAGGTCGGCGGCCCTCAGCTGCGCCTCGACATCGGACCGGTCGTCGGCCGCGGCCTTGCGCACCGCCTGCGCGTCCAGACCCTCCACCCGGCGCAGCAGCAGCGCCTGGGCCAGGCCCAGCTTGGCCTCGGTGTTGCCCGGGTCCTCCGCCAGCACGTTCTCGTACGCCTGGACGGCACCGCCCAGATCGCCGCGGTCCAGCGCCTCGGCGGCGGCGGTCAGCGGACCGTCGTACGGACCGGCCGGGACCTCGCGCTCGGCGGGGGCGGCGCCGTCCCCGGCCGGCAGGCCGACGATCCCGAACTGCTGCTCGGCGACCTCGATCAGCTGGTCCAGGACCTGGCGGATCTGCGGCTCGGGCGTGACACCGGTGAACAGCGGTACGGGCTGGCCCGCCACGATCGCGACGATCGCCGGGATGCCCTGGATGCCGAGCTGCTGGCTGAACGCCTGGAAGACCATCTGGTTGGCGTCGACGTCGATCTTCGCCAGCACGAAACGGCCCGCGTACTCCTCGGTCAGCCGCTCCAGCACCGGGCTGAGCTGCTTGCAGGGCTGGCACCACTCGGCCCAGAAGTCGATGACGACGGGCACCTCGGTGGAGCGCTGCATGACCTCCTGCTGGAAGGTCGCCTCGTCGACGTCGACGACCAGCGGGACGGCCGGCGCCGGCGCGCCGCCGGCGGCCTGCTGCCGCTCGCGTTCCGCGCGGGCCTGCTCCGCCTTCTCCTTGGCCTCGGCGGCCGCCTTCACCGCGGCGAGGTCGACGGCGCCGCTCATGGACATATTGCGTGGCTGCATACGTCCATCCTCCCCGATGTCCGGGCCTGCCGGGCCCTGCCCCCGATGGTTGCGGGGAACTCGGCCCGGCGGCGGCCGGTTTGCGGCTGTTTCACGTGCTACGCCCTGTTCGCACCGGAATGCGGTGCTTTCATAGCTCAGCCGGGTCCCCACCCAGCAGCGTGCGGTTGTCGCTCGGTTTCGCTACGGGTCGTAGCGTAACTCATTCGCGCTACTCCGGGGTAGGGTCCGCGGCATGAGCCGCAGCACATCGGCCGCCGGTACGGACCCGGGGCCGGGAACACCGCAGGACCCGGGCGCCGCCGCCCGCCGCACCGGCCGCCCGCGCAGTGCCGCCGCCGACCGCGCGATCCTCGGGGCGACCCGGGCGGCCCTGGTCGAGCTGGGCTGGAGCAGGCTGACGCTGGGGGACGTCGCGGCCCGGGCCGGCGTCGCCAAGACCACCCTGTACCGCCGCTGGCCCGGGAAGAACGAGCTGGTCGTGGACGCGCTGGCGGAGCTCTTCGACGAGCTGGAGCTGCCCGCCGACGGGGGCAGCCTGGACGCGGACATCGCCGGGGTGGTGCTGCAGTTCGCCGCGCTGCTGGAGCGCCCCGAGGTGCGCACCGCGCTGATGGCGGTGGTCGTCGAGGCCACGCACGACGACGAGCTGCGCACGCGCATCCGCCGGGCGATCGTGGACCGGCAGAAGCGCCTGGTGCTGCAGGGCCGCGCCCGCGCCCGCCGCCGCGGCGAGCTCGCCCCGGACGAGGATCCGGCCGAGGCGGCCCGCCAGGCGGACCTGATCTTCGACGTGGTGGCCGGCACGGTCGTCCACCGCACCCTGGTGAGCTGCGAGGACGTGGACCCGGCCTGGGCCCGCTCGCTGGCCGCCCTGGTGGCGGCCGGACTGGGAGCGGGCCCGGCGGACCGGACCTAGGTAGCGCTCACCACCCTCACCTTGAAGGACCCGGTCGCGACCCCCGGCGGCAGGACGGCCAGCAGGTACGTCCCGGTCTCCGGCAGGTCCACGGGGTCGAACAGGGTGGGCGGGCTGCCGCAGTCGCCGAAGGCGACCAGCGCCCCGGAGGGGGCGAGCAGCAGATAGTCCACGTAACCGTCGCCCAGGTCGGTGACCGTCTGCGAGCAGGTCGCCGAGATCCGCTGCCCGGCGGTGCCGGAGAAGGCGACGTACGCGTCCTGGCCGATCGCGGTGGTCGCGAAGGACACCTCGGGCCCGTCCACGGCGGCGTCCGCGAAGACGTCGTCGGGCACCGCGTACAGCCGCATCCTGAGCGTGCCGTAGGAGACGCCCGGCGGCGCGACGGAGATCGTGTACGTCCCGTCCGCGGGCAGCGCGGTCGTGTCGAACATCGTCGGCGGCGCGAAGCAGAGCCCGAACTGCACCTGGTTGCCGTCCGGATCGGAGAGCACGTAGTTGACGAAGCCGTCCTCCGGCCGGTCCGTGAGCGTCTCGGCGCAGCTGACGTAGATCCGCTGTCCGGCGCTCCCGGTGAAGGTGACGCTCGCCTTCTGGCCGGGCGCGGTCGTCGTGACGCCGACCTCGGGACCGCCGACGGACGCCGTGGCCGACACGTCGGGCGGCGGGGAGTACAGCCGTACGGTGAAGGTGCCGGTGGCGATGCCCGGCGGGCTGACATGGATGGTGTACGTGCCGGTGGCCGGCAGCGTCTGGGTGTCGAAGAGCAGCGGCGGCGACGCGCAGTCGCCGACGGTGATCACCGTGCCCCCGGCGTCCCGCAGCTGGTACGTCGGGTTGAGTCCGGCGTTGTTCTGCAGGGTCTGCGCACAGCTCACGTACAGCCGCTGCCCGGCGCTGCCGGAGAAGGTGAAGCGCGCCTTCTGGCCGGTGGCGGTGGTGGTGAGCGTGACCGGCTGGCCCCCGATGGCGGCGGTGGCGGTGGCGTCCGGCGGCGGTGAGTAGAGCCGGACGGTCATGGTGCCCGTCATCAGCGCCCGGGGTTTGAGCCACAGCTTGTACGTGCCCGTCTTCTCCAGCGTGAGCGTGTCGAACAGCACGGGCTTGCGGTCGCAGTAGCCGGGCGTCGCCGCGTAGTCGAAGGCGCCGCCGGGGCCGTTGAGCACGTACAGCGGGAGCTTGCCGGCCGCGTTGAGCATGGTGTGGCTGCAGGTGACGAAGAGCCGCTGGCCGGCCGTGCCGTCGAAGGTCACCCAGCCGGACTGGCCGACGGCGGTGGTGGTGACGGAGACGTCCGGACCGCCCGGGGTGGCCGTCTTGAGGATGTCCGGCGGCACCCGGTAGATCGTGATCGTCGTGCTGACCGTGACGAGGGCCGAGGGGTCGATCCTGATCTGGTAGGTGCCCGTCGACTCCAGCGTCTGGGTGTCGAAGAGCGTGGGCGCGATGGTCAGCTGGTAGGGGTTGAGGGGCTGGTTGCAGATGCTGGCGGAGTTCATGAAGTCGGTGGTCGCGTTGCCGATCGGGTCGTACAGCTCGTACATCACGTAGTCGCCCGCGGTGTTGCCCGTCATCTTCTGCGTGCAGGTGACGTGGATGCGGTCGCCGATGGCCGCGTTGAAGGAGAGGGTGCCCTCCTGGCCGGGCTTGACGGTGGCCAGGACGGTGGCGCCGCCGCCGATGGCCGCGGTCGCCGTGACGTCCGACGGCACGGCGTACAGGCGCAGGGCCGCCGTACCGGTCGAGGCGGCGGAGGGGTAGACGCGCAGGGTGTAGGTGCCCGTGGTGGCGGTCGTCACCGTGTCGAAGAGGGCGCCGTTGGACATGCACTCCTCGGCGCTGTAGTTGAGCTGGTTGCCCGCCGGGTCGAAGAGGTAGTAGTCGGTCCAGCCCCAGTTGGTGCGGGGGATGTCCTGCGTGCAGGCGATGTAGAGCCGCTGTCCGGCGGTGCCGGCGAAGGTGACGGTCCCGGTCTGGCCGGGGGCGGTGATCGTCACGGGCGCCGCCGGTCCGTCCACCTGCGCCGTCGCGGTGGCGGGGGCGGGAACGGAGTGCAGCTGGACGGTGACGGTGCCGGTCTCGCCGTAGTAGGGGGAGCTGAAGCGCACCTTGTACGTGCCGGTCGAGGGCAGCGTGACCGTGCCGAGGCTCGGCCCGTCGCCGCAGCTGCGCGAGCTGCCGACCGCCGCGCCGGTGGGGCCGTAGATCCGCTGGTCGCCGCGGGCGGTGCTGGTGCAGGCGACGTACATCAGCTGTCCCGCGGTGCCGCTGAAGCTGAACTCGGCGTACTGGCCGGGCACGGTGGTGGTCGCCGACGCCGCCGACCCGTCGACGGCGGCGGTCGCGGTGGCGGGGTTCGGCACCGCGAGGACGCGCAGCTTCGCGCCGCCGGTGCCGTCGTCGCTGTCGACGCTCATCCGCAGGGTGTGGGTGCCGGTGTCGGAGAGCTCGACACCGGGCAGCATCGCCGGGGTGCCGGGCTCGCAGCTGCCCGAGTCGCTCCAGTAGCCGTCGGGGTCGTACAGCGTGAAGTCGACGGCCGGTCCGTCCGGGTCGGTGGGGACGCAGGTGACGGTGATCCGCTGCCCCGCCGTGCCGGCGAAGGTGACGCTGCCCTGCTGCCAGCGGGCCGTGGTGGTGAGGGTCACCTCGGGTCCGCCGACGGTCGTGCTGAGCGTGACCGGAGCGGGGCGCAGGCCGAGGACGGCCTCCACCGTGCCCGCGCCGTCGCCCGTGGGGGTCACCAGATAGGTGTACGTACCGGTGGCGGGGACCGTGAAGTCGCCGCCGTAGCCGAGCCAGTTGCCGACGGAGTCCAGGATGTAGGAGCTGGTGCCGGACGCGCCTGCGGCCAGCGACGACTCCAGCCGGGCCTGCTGGCCGGCCTGTGCGGAGAAGGTGAAGCGGACCGACTGGCCGTAGGTGACGGTCGTGGCGTACGTGCCACCGTCGAGCGCCGCGCTCACCGTCTTGTCCCCCGGCACGGTCAGCAGGCTGAGGGCGAGGGTGCCGGTGGCGGCCTCCTGCGCGTTGACGAGCACGGTGTACGTGCCGGACTGGGCCAGGGTCACCGTGCCGATGTAGCCGCTGCCCGACTCCACGCAGGAGCCGGTGCTGAGGATCGCGCCCGACGGGTCGAGCAGCTGCCCGCCGAGGCACTCGCCCCACGCTCCGGAGGTGCCGGAGACGGTGTAGCGGGTGAACAGCCGGGTGCCGGCGGTGCCGTTGAAGGTGACGCGGCCGACCTGGCCGGGGGCGCTGATCTGCACCTGGGCGGGCGCGCCGCCGACGGTGGCGGTGGTGCTGACGTCGGCGGGCACGGTGGCCACCTTCGCCTTGTACGTGGCCAGTCCGGCCTCGGGCGTGATGGTGAGGGTGTACGTGCCGGTGGCGGTCAGGGTGAGCGGGCCGAGCAGCTCGGACGCCTCGTAGGTGTAGAAGAGGTACGGGCGGGAGGCGAGCGTGTTCCCGGCGGGGTCCCGCAGGACGACCGAGGCGGATTCGAGGGCCGAGACGGTCATGGCCGTGACCATGATGCGGCTGCCGGACTGGCCGGTGAAGGTGAAGACGGACGCCTCACCGCTCGCGGTGGTCGTCTGCGCGACGGCGGGACCGTCGACCGTCAGCGAGGCCGTCGACTCGGTGCCGGCAAGGGCCGCGGTGGGCCGGGCCGTCGCCAGCGGGGTGACGGACCCGGACTTGGCGGAACGCGCGCCGGTACCCGTCTCGTTGGCGGCCGTCACGGTGAAGGTGTAGCGCGTGCCGTTCTTCAGCCCGGTGACGACGGCGCTGGTCGCGCCGGTGGTCCGCGCCCGCACCCCGCCGGGCGAGGCGGTGACGACGTACCCGGTGACGGCGGCGCCGCCGTCCGACGCGGGCGGCCGCCAGCTCACGGTGGCCTGCCCGGGTCCGGCCTCGGCGCGGACCTTGGTGGCCCTGCCGGGGGCGGCTGCCTTACGGAAGTACCCGCGCGCGCCGACGTCGACCGCGGCCTGCGCGGAGGCGGACACCGCGATGCCGCCGGCCGCGGAGGGCGGTACGAGATCGAGCCCGGCGGCGGACTCCCGGGCGCCGAAGCAGGCCGCCGGGGCGGTCCGCGCCCTGACGCCCGCGGGCGGGCGCGCGGTGACGCAGCCCGCGCGGGCGGCGCCGTCGGCCGTGGTGTGGACGGCGTACGCCTGGACGTCCTCGGGGCGGACCGAACCCGGTGCGAGGGGGCCGGACTCGGCGCTCCCGGTCCGGGAGCGCAGCACCGTCCGGGGGGTGAGGGCGTGGAAGACGGACCCGGCCCGCGGGGAGGTGGGGCGCAGGTAGTAGCCGCGCAGCCGGACGGTCAGCGAGGCACCGGCGTCGGCGGTGAGGGCGAGCCTGCCGCCGCGCGCGACGGCCAGGGTGTCGAAGGCGGTGGTCCGCTCCCCCGGCGCGAAGCACAGGGACGGCCCGCCCGCGCCGCGGGCGCTCACACAGCCGGCGTCCTTGGCCGCGCGGACGTCGAGGCTGACGGCCACGGCGGCGATCTCGTCGGGGTCGGGCAGCGTGCCGAGGTCCTTCAGCCGGACCTCGGCCGCCTTGCCCGCGGTCAGGGTGCGGCCGTCGAGCAGCGTCGTCGCGGGCTGCGAGACGAAGGTGCCGCCCGGTGTACGGGTCCGGGCGGAGGTGTAGTAGCCGCGCAGCCGCAGCTCGACGCGGGCGGAGGCGGAGGCGCGCACGGCGATCCGCCCGTCGGCGGCGGGGCGGACGATCTCGTACGTCACCGAGTCGCGCCCCCGGACCAGCGGCGCGGTCTGCGTCAACGTCCGTCCCGGGGCGCCGAGTTCGAGGGTGCCCGCGCCGCCGGGGGCGGTCACCCGCACGCTCACGGCCAGTGCCTGCACCTCGGCCGGCGCGGGCAGTCCGGTCAGTCCGGCGGCGGAGGTCACCGCCGTCTCCCCGGCGGTGAGGGTGCGGGCCAGCAGGGGGGTGCCGGGGAGGGTGACGTACTGTCCGGCGGCCGGGCGCAGCACCGGTCGGCCGCCCTGCGGGGCGCGGGACTCCTTGCCGACGGGGTCCTTCTCCGGCGTGGGGCCGGGTTTCGCGGAGGGGCCGGGTTTCGGCGACGGGTCCGTCTTCGCGTCCGGTTCCGCGGTGGCGGCCGCGGCCCGGTGGGGCTGGTCGGGGGCCGCCGCGGCGGCGTTCTGGAGCGGCAGCAGGACTAAGGCGAGCAGGGCGGCGCACGCGCCCAGGGGCAGGCGTCTCATGGGGGCAGGTCCTCGTTCTCCAAGGCCGGTTGTACGGGGCGGTGGGGGCCGTACGGGTCCGGGGGCGGGCCGCCCGGTCTGCCCGCGGCCCGTGGGGGACGGACCGGCCGGACAGGCCCTACTCGCCGGCGAACACCGCTGCGCGCGGACCTTGGTGCAAGAACGACTCCACACCATGCCGTAGATCGCTCGACTCGAACAAGGGCGCCACGGTGCCCGGCAGTTGGCCGTCCGCGCGGGCCACGCCGCCCGTCCGCCAGTCGCGCAGCACCTGCTTGGCGGCCGCGTACGCCCGGGTGGGCCCGGCCGCCAGGCCCCGGGTGAGCCGCAGGGCGCGCTCGTCGAAACCGGCGGCGGGCAGCAGCCGGTCGACCACGCCCCACCGCTCGAGGGTCTCGGCGACGACGATGTCGCCGGTCAGCACGAGCAGCCGGGCGCGTCCGGGGCCGGCCCGCTCGGCCAGCCGCTGGGTGCCGCCCATGCACGGGGTGAGGCCGACCGTGCGCTCGGTGAGGCCGAAGCTGGCCCGCTCCGAGGCGACGATCAGATCGCAGGCCAGGGCGAGTTCGAAGGCCCAGGTGAGGCAGATGCCGTGGGCGGCGAAGACCGTCGGGCAGGGCAGCGCCTCGACGGCCGCCGTCAGCGCCAGGAACTCCGCGCACAGCGCGGCCCCTTGCCGGGCGTCCGTGGTGTCACTGAACAGCTGGACGTCGACGCCCGCGCTGACCATCCGGCCGGTGGCGCGGAAGTGCACGGCGCGCGGCGGGACGGCGGCGAGCCCGGCGAGCGCGGCGGGGAGTTCCTCGCGCATCGCCGCGTCGTAGAGGTTGCGCGGCGGCGAGCGGAAGGTCACGACCGCCAGGCCGTCGTCGCGGTCCACGCTCAGGGTCTTCCCGTTCATCGCCGGTTCCTCCTGCGGGTGCGTACCGTCCTGGCCCGCCAGTACGGGCGGGTGCTGAGGGTGAGCGCCGCGAGGGCGGCGCCCGCCGGGCCGGCGACCCACAGCGGCCAGGGGTAGCCGGGGTGCGCCGTGGTCACGGTGACCAGGGCGTAGACGACGGTGCTGACCGCGGTGCCCGTGGCGTACAGGGTCCACAGCAGCCGCAGCGCCCCGGGCATCCGGCGGCGTGGAGGTGACGCTGTCAGCGCGCCGCCGGGCGTCGGCAGGTCGCCCACCAGCGGGCGGAGTTCGCCGTGGGTGCGCACCTGGTAGAGGCGGCCGAGCCGCTGCTCGTGCTCCGTCCGGTCCAGCCGCCCGTCGGCGTAGCCCGCGGCGAGCAGCGCGGCGGCGGTGTCCCGTTCCTGGTCGGAGATCCTGCGCTGGTCATGCACGGCTGATCGCCTCCTCCGCGGCCGTCCGGGCTGTCGTCGGCGCGGCGCACACGCACCGCCCGGTTTCGTGGTGGTCGAGATAGCAGGCGAGTTCGCGGGCGGCCCGGTCCAGGTCCGCCGGGTCGCCGTTCGAGTGCGCCCGGCTGAGCAGTCGAACGGTCCCGAACCGTTCGCGCGCCCACCGGCCGGTGGCCTCGCCGGCGGTCCGGCGCTCCGTCTCGTACTCCGTGAGCAGCCCGGGTCCGCCCCGGCCGCGCACCAGCGCGGTGAGCCGTCCGGTCAGCGCCGCCACGTCCGCCAGCCCCAGGTTGAGCCCCGAGGCCCCGGTCGGCGGCAGTTCGTGCGCCGCGTCCCCGGCCCGCACCACGCGGCCCACGGCGTACCGCTGGGCGACGCGGTGGGCGGAGTCGGAGAACCGCACGCCGCGGACCGCCACGTCCGGCACGGGCCCCCCGGTGACGGCCGCCAGCAACTCCCGTACCCGCGGCAGGGGGTAGTCGGCGGCGGTCTCGGTCCGGCCCGCGAGGGTCATCAGGATCCAGTCCCGGTCGCCGTCGACCACCAGCAGCGCCACCGGCTGCCGGTCGCCGAGGAGATAGCTGATGAACGCCTCCCGCCCCGCCACCAGCGGCCTGAGCGGGGCGTCCACCCGGATGCTCACCTGGCGCATCATCCGGCGCCGGATCCCCGCCCCCGGCAGGGCGTCGCCGGCGCCGAGGCCCCGGCAACCGTCGGCCAGCACGACGTAGTCGGCCGTGGGCCGGACCACCCCGCCGTCCGGTGTGCGGACGGTCAGCGTGACGTGGTCCGGCGCCTGGTCCACGGCGAGCGCCGTGCAGGAGTGGTGCACCGCGCCGCGCACGCGGGCGGCGAGGACGTGCTCCAGCCGGTCCTGGGTGCACAGCACCCGGTCCGGACGGGCGGAGGACTCGATACGGAGCAGTTCGGGGCCGGTGAGGTCGCGGGCGGCGAGGATGCGCTCCGTCCAGTCGCCGGGCAGCGCGGCGGCGCGGACCGCCGGGCCGGCGCCGAGTGCGTGCAGCAGCGCCATCGAACGGGCGCTGACCACCCGGGCCTTGGGGTAGTCGGTGGGGCCGGTGCCCCGGTCGACGGCCGCCGCGTCCACGCCCGCGCGGCGCAGGGCGAGCAGCGCCGCCATGCCCACGGGGCCGGCGCCGGCGATGAGCACCTCGTGGTGCCGGTCGGGGGTCATGGCCGCAGCACCAGCTTCCCCTCGCTGGAGCCCGACTCCAGCAGGGCGTGCGCGTGGCGGGCCGCGGAGAGCGGGAGTTCGGTCACCGGCAGGGTGATCCGGCCGGCGGCGGCCTCGGCGACGAGTTCGCGCAGGGCGGGGGCGATCTCCTTGGCGCTGAGGGTGAGTTCGCGGCCCAGGAACCAGGTGCGCAGGCCCAGGTTGCGGCGTACGTCGAGGAAGGCGGCGGGCAGTTCGCCGAGGTCGGGCGGTCCGCCCGCGCGGCCGTAGAGCACGGCGGTGCCGCCCGGGCGCAGCATGCGGAAGGAGTCCGCGAAGCCGGGCCCGGCGACCGGGTCCAGCACCACGCACGCCCCGTAGCCCCAGGCGGCGCGGCGCACGGCCCGCACGGGGTCGGCCGTGCGGTCCACGGTGTGCGTCCAGCCCGCCGCGCGGGCCAGTTCGGCCTTGCGGGGCGAGGAGACGAGACCGATGGAGCGTACGGGCCGGCGGGCCAGGAGCCCGCCCAGCCAGTGGCCGACGCCGCCCGCCGCCGCGTACGCCGCCACGGCGCGGGTGCCGGCGGGGACGAAGCGTTCCAGCAGGAACCAGGCGGTGAGCCCCGCCGTCGGGATGCCCGCCGCGAGCGCGTCGTCCACCCCGTCGGGCAGCTTCGCGGCCGTACGGGCCCACGCCAGGGCGTACTCGGCGCACCCGCCGCCGCGGGCGAGGGCGACGACGCGGTCGCCGGGGGCGAAGTCCGTCACCCCCGGGCCCGTCTCCTCGACGACGCCCACCACGTCGGTGCCGGGCACGGTGGGGAAGGCCAGGCCCTCCTCTCCGCGGCGCCGGTTCTCGACGTCGTGGAAGTTCAGGCCGATGGCCGTCACGCGGACCAGCAGGGTGCCCGCCCGCACCTCGGGCACGGGCAGGTCGGCGGTCCGCAGCACGTCGGTGCCGCCGACGCCGGTCTGCACCAGCGCCCTCACGGCACACCGCCCAGCAGCGCCGCCACCGCGAGCCCGTCGCTGTGGGCGAGGGACAGCGACGGCGGCGGGCCGTCAAGGCCCGCGATGCGCAGGGCGGGGGCGCAGCCGTGGCGCCGCAGTACCTCGACGTCCCTCGCGGTCAGGCCGGGCAGCAGGCGGAGCACCGCCAGCTTGGCGGCCATGATCGCCGCGGCCCGCTCGGCGGGGCGGGCGGTGCCGAGCGAGGCCCGTTCGGTGGCGGTGAGGGACGCCGCCCAGCCGGGGTCGGGGAGCGGTCCGTAGGGGACGGCGGCGAAGGCGGCCGGGTACGGGACCGGGCCGTGGAGCACGGCCGCCGGGTACGGGGCCGGGCCGTCGGGTACGGCGGCCGGGTACGGGGCGTTCACCGTCCCACCACCAGCGAGCCGTAGGTGCCGCCGATGGAGAACGCGTTGGCCATCACCGCGTCCCGCCCCAGCTCCGCGGTCGTGCCGTGCGCCACGTGCGCCACCCGGCCGGCGCCCACCGGATCGGTCAGCCCCGCCGTCGGCGGGATCCGGCCGGTGTCCAGCGCGACGAGCGCCGCGAGCAGCGCCACCGCCCCGCTCGCCCCCTGGGTCTCCCCCACGGCCGCCTTGGTGGCCGAGACGGGGATGCGCGGGCCGAACACCCGGGACAGCACGCCCGTTTCGAGCGAGTCGAGCATCAGCGCGCCGCTCGCCACCGCCGAGACGTACCCGATGTCGTCGGGGGTGAGCCCCGCCCGCCCGACCGCCCGGTGCAGCACGGCCTCCCACTGGGTGCCGCGCGGGTCGAGCTCCTTGCGCCGGGCGTCCTTCGGCAGCGCGTCGCCGCCGACGGCGGAGCCGAGCACCGCGCCGTAGCGGCGGGCGCCCCGCCGCGCGGCCGACCCGGCGCGCTCCAGGATGAACGCGACGCCCGCCGAGCCGAGGTTGATCCCCGCGCTGCCGCGCTGGAACGGCAGCGCCCGCTCGTCGGCCATGTACCGCTGCTGCGGGCCCGGGGTCGACAGGTGCAGCCGGGTCAGCTCCTCGGCGCCGATCACGATGGCGTGCTCCACGTCGCCGCGGGCCACGAGGGTACGGGCGTACTCCACGGCGTGCACCGCGGCCACGGAGCCGGAGCTGAACGTGGAACGCGGGCCGCGCAGCCGCATCGCCTTGCAGACGTGCCCGGAGGCGGAGGTGAACACGGTGTTGGGGAAGAGCACCGGGCTGGGCTCGCCCGCCCGGATGCTGTCGGTGAACTTGGCGATGGCGCCCAGCGGTCCGGTCGCGGTCGCCAGGATGACGGCGGTGCCGGTGCGCTCCGCGGCGGTCAGCCGCAGTCCGGCGTCGGTCCACGCCTGGCGGGCCACGGTGAGCGCGAGCCGGCCGAGGGTGTCCATCTGCCGCCAGTCGCCGAGCGAGGCCACCCCGCGCGGGTCGAGGGCGGGCAGTTCGCCGACGTGCGCGGCGGGCAGACCGGCGGCGTCGAAGCCGCGCGCCGGGCCGAGTCCGTGCCGGCCGGCGAGCAGCGCGTCGCGCCACTCGGCGTAGCCGCTGCCGATGGGGCCGACGGCGCCGACGCCGGTGATGACGACGTCGTCCGTCCACCGCGAGACGGGCTCGGGGCCCAGGCCCGGACGGCAGAAGACGAGCGAGCTGTTGTCGCCGCCGAACGCGAAGTTGTTGGAAACGGCGACGTCCAGCCGCCCCGTACGGGCGGTGTTCGGCACATGGTCCAGGGCCGGTTCGGCGCCCTCGGGGAAGCCCGCGGTGGGGAACAGCGTCTGCTCGCGCAGCGCCAGCACCGTGGCGGCCGCCTCGATCGCGCCGGTCGCCCCGAGGGTGTGGCCGGTGACGGGCTTGATGCTGGTGAGCGGCACCCCGGGGGCGCGCTCGCCGAACATCAGCCGGTGGGCCTTGGTCTCCATCCGGTCGTTGGGCGGGGTGCCGGTGCCGTGGCCGCACACGTAGTCCACGTCGTCGGCGACGAAACCGGCCCGGTGCAGCGCCCGCGTCATGGCGAGCACGGCCCCCTTGCCGCTGGGGTCGGGGGCGGTGATGTGGTACGCGTCGCCCGACGAACCCCAGCCCTTCAGCTCGGCGTAGACCGTCGCGCCGCGCGCCTTCGCCCGCTCCCACGGCTCCAGCACCAGGATCCCGGCGCCCTCGCCGAGCACCAGCCCGTCGGACTCGCTGTAGGCGCGGCAGCCGTCGGGCGACAGCGCCTGAAGGCTGGTGAAGCCGTGCCAGGTCGGCGCGAACAGCTGGTCCACGCCGCCCGCGATCATCAGGTCCGTCTCCCCGGCGAGCAGCCGCTCCGCGGCCTGGCCGAGCGCGGCGGCACCGGCCGTGCACGCGGTGGAGACCACCGTGCGCGGACCGGTGACGCCGAGCTCCGCGGCGACGTGGTCGGCGCTGGCGTAGAGGAACTGGGCGTACCCGTCGTCGTAGAAGCCCGCCTGGCACTGGCCGAGCGAGATGCCGACGCGGGAGGGGTCGTACGAGGGGAGGTCGGCGCCCGCGTCGGCGACCGCCTCGCGCAGGGCGGCGAACAGCAGCTGCGCGACCCGGTCGCGCTCGTCGCCGACGCCGCTGTACGGCAGGTCCGCGACCTGGCCGCCGATCCGGCAGGGCGCGGAGCCGAGGTCGAGTCCGTGCACCGTGTCCACGGCGCTCTCCCCCGCGGTCAGCCGCTTCCAGAACTGCTCGGTCCCGTCGGCGCCCGCACAGCGGACGCCGATCCCGGTCACCACGACGCGGACCACGTCTCACACCTCCATCGGGGTGGTCCAGCTGGCCGGCACCACGTACGGCGCGGCGAGCGTGACGGCGCGGGCCCCGGCGGCGCTGGTGAACTCCAGCCGCGCCGCCTGCCACTGGGGGTGCACCTCGGCGATGCCGAGCTGGCCGCCGTAACCGGGCGAGTGCACGACGTGCCGCACCCGGCCGACGTGCTCGCCCGCGACGAACAGCTCGTCACCCGGCGCCAGTTCGCCCTCGGCGACGCCGATGCCGATCGGACGGGTGCCGCGCGCCGCGGCGCGCTGGGCGAGGACGGCGTCGCGGCCGGTGAACTCCTCCTTGGACAGGTCCACCAGCCAGTTCAGCCCGGTGGTCAGCACCGTGGAGTCCGGGCCCGCCTCGCGGTGCAGCACCGGCTGGCGGACCTCCAGCATCGCCGTCTCCAGCGCCCGGTGGCCGACCACGACGGCCCGCTCCTCCAGGGCCTCCCACACGCGGGGTGCCACTTCCCGGGGGACGAAGAGGGTGTAGCCGTACTCGCCGGTCAGGCCGATCCGGGCCAGGACCGCCTCCACGCCGTCGAGTTCGGCCGGCAGCAGCGACTCGTAGGCCAGCGACACGTAGTCCTCGCCGAACACCTCGGCGACGGGCCGCCACGCCTGCGGGCCCTCGATGGCGTACACGGCGTACTCACCGGCCAGGTCGGCCGCCTCGGCGAGGAGGTCGTCGCCGGCCGCCGCGTCGTGCAGCGCCCGCAGGACGGCGTCCGCGCGGCCGGGGCCGCAGTGCACGAGGTAGTCCTCCTCGGCGACGGACAGCACGACCACGACGTCGACGAGGCCGCCGTCCTCGCGCAGCACCAGCGAGCTGCGCGCCTGCTCCGGGGCGAGGAACTCCACGTCCCGCGAGAGCGCCCGGTTCAGCAGGGCCGCCGCGTCCGGGCCGCTCACCCGGAGCGGACCGGAGCCGCTCAGGTCCAGCAGGCCCACGGCGGAGCGCAGCGCCGCGTACTCCTCCTCGTACGAGCCGAGCTGCCAGAGCACCCGGCCGCCCCCGATCTCCGCGAACTCGGCTGCCTGCGCAGACCGGTCCACCGCGACGGTGTTCATGATCCCTCCTTGACGAAACCGATCTGCAGCGAGCCCTCCGCGACCAGCACCTGGCCGACGCGGGCGCTCACACTGAACTCGAATGCCTGACCGAGCCCGGCCACCAGCGTGGTGCGCAGGCTGACGACCTCCCCGGGCGCGACGAAGTGCCGGAAGCGGATCCGCTTCACACCCGCCAGTACGCCGAGACCCGCCACGGTCCGCGGCGGCAGCGTCCCCTCCATGGCCCCGCTCCACAGCACCACCCCCGACAGCTGCCCCAGCGTCTCGATGAGCAGGACGCCGGGCAGCACGGGCCGGCCGGGGAAGTGCCCGTCGAAGTACGGCGAGCTGCGCGACGGCAGCATGACTCCGGCCGCCCGCCGCCCGGCCTCCACCTCGTCCACCCGGTCCAGCAGGGCGAACGCGGAGCGGTGCGGCAGGATCTCCGCCAGATCGGCGGCCGTCAGCGGCAGCGGCCTGCCCGCCACCTGCGGCACGGCCGGACGCCTCACCCGCAGGGCGCGCTCAGAGCTGCTCATGGACCCGCTCCGCCAGCTTGGCCACCGAGCCGAACGCCTCGCGGTCGTCGTCGTGCACGCTGACGCCGAAGAGCGCGGTCAGGCCGATGGAGATCTCCAGTGCGTCGACGCTGTCCAGCTCCAGGCCGCGGCCGAAGAGCGGCTGGTCGTCGGTGATCCACTCGGTGTCGAACGGCAGGTCGAGCCGGGTGACGAGCATCTCCCGGATCCGGCCGCACAGTTCCTGCTGCTGCTTGGCGCGCAGCCGCATGTCCTCCAAGGACGACATTGCTGTTCCCTCCATCTGGTGTGTTGTGCGCGCCGCCGTTCGGCGCGGCTGCCGGGGGCCCGGTCCGGGGTCAGTGCCGGGACAGCCCTCCGTCCACCACGAGCGTGGTGCCGGTGACGTAACTGGACTCGGGGCCGGCCAGCCAGGACACGGCCGCGGCCACCTCCTGCGGGGTGCCGGCCCGGCCGAGCGGCACGCGGGCCAGCTCGGCGCCGAGGGTGGCCTGCGGGACCGCCTTGAGCATGTCGCTCTCGACGAAGCCGGGGACGACGGCGTTGACGCGGATCCCCTGGTGCGCGACCTCGGCGGCGAGGGAGCGGGTGAGGGCGATCAGACCGGCCTTCGCGGCGGCGTAGTTGGCCTGGCCGGGCGGCCCGACCAGACCCGAGACGCTGGAGATGTTGACGACGGCGCCGGCGCCGGCCGCGGCCATCAGCCGGGTGCCCTCGCGGGCGCAGCGGAAGGCGCCGGTCAGATTGGTCTCCAGTACGGAGGACCACTTGCGGTCGCTCATCATCAGCAGATAGCCGTCGGCGGTGATGCCGGCGTTGTTGACCAGGACGTCGAGCCGGCCGCGGGAGCGGCGCACCCGCTGGAACAGCGCGCGCACCTGCTCCTCCTGCGCCACGTCCGCGGTCACCGCCTCCGCGCTGCCGCCCGCCGCGACGATGTCGTCGACGACGGCCTTGGCCTTCGCCTGCCGGGTGCGGCAGGTGAGGAAGACGTGGTGGCCGTCGGCCGCGAGCCGCGCGGCGACCGCGGCGCCGATGCCGCGTGAGCCGCCGGTGACCACGGCCACGGGGACGTCGGGGGTGCCGGTGGCGTTCATGCCCTGCCTCCTGTGGTGGCCTCGAGGACGGTGCCGGTCGCGCCGCCGGACACGTCGGCCGGGGCGAGCCCGGCCCGCAGCCGGGTCAGTACGTGCGGCTGCGCCATGCTCACGACGCGCAGGCGCTGCGCCTGTTCGCCGTCGCGGGCCGCGTCGCCGGCGAACAGGCGCAGCACCTTGCTGTCGCCCGTCTCGACCGCCGTGCCCGCGCCGAGGCGGGCCAGTCCTTCGGTGACCAAGTCCCAGCGCACGGGCTGGGTGAGCTGGTCGACCAGGTAGTCGCGCAACTGCCTGCGCTGGACGAGCGGTTCGCCGGTGGTGTCGGCCACGACGGGGACGGCCGCGTCGCGCAGCGGCAGCGCGGCGACGGTGTCCCGCCAGGCGGGCAGGGCGCCGGCCATCAGCGGCGAGTGGAAGGCGTGGCTCACCTCCAGCGGCACCGCGCCGGCCGCGCCGTCTTCGAGCAGCCGCTCCGCCGCCAGGTCCACGGCCTCGCGGGCGCCGCTGAGCACCACCCGGGAGGCGCTGTTGACCAGCCCCACGACCAGGGGCAGCGCGAGCTCGCGCGCCGTCTCCCGGACCACGTCCCGGACCCGGTCCGCGGCGGCGCCCGCCACGCTCGTCATCGCGCCGCCGCCCGGCAGGGCGCCCATGATGCGCCCGCGCCGCGCGGCCAGCCAGAGCACCTGGGCGTCGGTGAGCGCCCCCGCCGCGGCGAGCGCCGCGAGCGCCCCGACGCTGTGACCGGCGACGGCCTGGTAGCGCACGCGGGCCTTACGCAGGACGGCGAGCGCGGCCAGATCGACGGTGATCACGGCGACCTGCGCGTTCTCGGTCCGCCGCAGCGTGGCCGCAGGCCCGCGCCGCAGCATGGCGCCCAGCCCGATCCCGGTCTCGCTCTCGGCCAGCCGCAACACGGCCCCGGCCTCGGCAAACCCGTGAAACAGGGCCTGCCCCATCCCGGCCCGCTGAGTCCCCTGCCCGGGGAAGACCAGGGCACTCATACGACCACCCCGGCCACAACCCACTCCCCGAACACGGCATGCCAGGCATGCCCGGCCGGCAGCCCGGGCCCAGGGGAAACGGAGCACACGTGCCCACTGCCGCCGACAGCCACCCCGAGGTCGTCGGCGAACCGGCGGGTGACGCATTCCAGGAAGCCCGTCGCAGAGGGGAGTGCTGAGTCGTCCGCCCCCTCCCGCGCCCCGGCGGGGAAGCCGCCCTCCGATTCCCCCGGTGCCCCGGCGGGGAGACCGCCCTCCGATTCCCCCGGTGCCCCGGCGGGGAGACCGCCCTCCGATTCCCCCGGCGTAACAGGGCGACGCACGCAAACCAGCCCGTCCGGCGTTTGAGGACGAGCGCCGCCAGGCGCGACGCGGCCGCAGGCCGCAGGGGGGCCCGGGGGCGCAGCCCCCGCAGCGCAACCGCAGCCGACGCACGGCACCGCGCACCGCGCACCGCACAACCCCCCGAGGTACGCCGCGGACGAGAACCGCCACCCGGCCGGCCGCCGGCCATACGCCTTGAGCCAGGCCTCCTTCGCCCCGACAGCCGCGGCCAGCACCACCGCACCCCCGAAGGGCTCCGCGGCCAACTCAGGGCCGCTGAGCAGCAACGACCGCGCCGCCTCACCGTAATCGCGGCTGATCCGCTCCATCCGGTCCAGCCGGACCACATCGATGCCGATCCTCATGACCGCGCCCCGTCCGCAACGGGCCACTCACCGTCCACGACGCTGGGCACCGCGAACCACTGGTCCAGGCTGGTGGCCAGGAAGACGTCCCCGTCCAGGTCCGTCTCCCCCCGCAGATACGCGTCGTTCCCGTCGAGGTACTTGAACGCGATCCGCAGAAACGTGGCGACCGAGATCATGATCACCGCATCGGGCCGGCCCGGCCCCGCCTCCGCGAGGACAGCACACGAACCGTCCCCGAACGACAGCCGCAACCCGTGCTCGACACCGGCCACATCGATCCGGAACTCCACGAGCCCCGTCTCCGCCCCCGCCTCCTCCGGCCGGAAGGCCGAAGGTATGCCGTACACGATGAGCGCGAGCGCACCGAGCGGCCCTCCGGGAAGCCCCGCCAGCCGCGCCAGCAGCTGCGCGTCGTCCGCGGCCGACTCGACGAGGGCCTCCAGCCGCGCCATCTCGTCGGTGGCCCGCCGCAGCGCCTCGTCGTGGTCGAGCCCGACGAACGCGGGCACAGGGATGGTCGTCATTGCACACCTGCCTTCCTGATGACCAGGGCGGCGGCCAGCAGTACGGCCAGCCCCATCCCGCCGGTCACCAGGACCGGGGTCACGACGGACGTGAGCCCGCCGCCCGTGTTGATGAGCGTGATGTAGCCGTCCATGGCCCAGGCGTGGGGCGTGACGTGGCCGACGGCGGTCATGGCGTCGCCGGTGATCGACAGCGGCCACATGCAGCCGCCGAGCATCCCGAGCGCCACGCCGACCGGCGGCCCGATCGCGATGGCCTGGGCCGTCGTACGGGCGAGGAACCCGACGAGCAGTCCGGCCGCGGCGCCGAAGAGGCACAGCGAGCCGGTGAGCACGGCGACCGCGAGCGGGCTGCCCCACTCGACGCGGAACACCAGGGCGCAGAAGGCCCAGATGACGGCGGCCTGCGCCACGGCCACGACGATCCGGCCGAGGAACTCCCCGCCCAGGACCGCTCCCCGGCCGGCCGGCATGGCGAACAGCCGCCGCAGCACGCCGCTCTGCCGGGTCTCGATGAGCGCGGCGGCCGAGGTGAGGGAGGTGAGGATGGTGAACAGGGTCAGGTTGGAGGGGCCGGTGTAGTCGAAGCCGAGCCTCATGGCGTCGTCCTTCGCGACCGCCTCGACCCGCACCCCGGCCCGTTCGACGCCGGGCGAGAGCTCCGCGGCCCGCTTCAGCTCGCCGGCCGCCGGGCGCCCGGTCTGTGCGGCCGAGAACTGCCCGGCCTGCAGGGTGGCGACCTGCTCGCTGATCAGCGACTGGACGACGGAGCGGACCGTGGGCGCGGCGTCCTGCCGCGGTGTGGTCACGAACCGGACGACGGCCTCGCGCCCGGCGGGCAGCAGGTCGCCGTACCCCGCGGGCACGACCACCCCGGCGGCCACCTGGCCGCGCCGCACCGCACGGCGCAGCGCCGCCTCGTCGTCGTACGCGATCGTGTCGAGCGCGGGCGCGGCCTGGATGCCGTGGACGAGCTCGCGGCCCATCGGGTCGTGCGCGAGGGAGACCACGCCCACCCGGGGCGTCTCGGCGCTGCCGCCGAGGGCGACGCCGATGATGGTGATGATCGCGAACGGCAGCGCGAGGGTGGTGAAGAGCATCACCGGCTGGCGGACCAGCCGCCGCAGGTTGTTCACCGCGATCAGCCAGGCCCTAGACATGTGCCCTCCGAACCGTGCGCCGGGCGAGCACCGCGGTGGCGCCGCCGGTGAGGACCGCGATGCAGCCCAGGGCGAGCAGCGGGCCGCCAAGCGCGGACCAGGGGTGCGCGCCGGCGCCCGCGAGGTCGGAGAAGCCGCGCGCCGCCCAGCCGTTGGGGGTGGCCAGCGCGAGGTTCTGCAGCCCCGGGGAGAGCCGCGACGGCGGGACGAAGCTGCCGCCGAGGACCGCCAGCACGAAGGCGACCGTGGTGCCGAGCGCCCCCGCGTGCTGCTCGGTGCGGGCCACCAGGACGACCAGGGAGGAGACCCCGATCATCGCCAGCGCCGCGAGCAGTACGAGCACCGCGAGCGCCGCCGGATCGCCGAAGCGGGTGCCGAAGGCGCTGAAGGTGCCGAGCAGGACGGCGGCGGCGGTGACGCCGGTGAGCAGCGCGGCCGTGTACTTGGCGAGCAGCACCCGCCAGCCGGGCGCCGCGGCGACGACCATCCGGGCCAGGGTGCGCCGGGCCCGCTCGGCCACCAGGCCGCGGGCGGCGATCTGGCCGCAGAAGAACAGCGCGAGTACGAGCATCGCGGGCGCGAAGTAGCCGGCCGGGCGCAGGGTGCGCGGGGCGGCGCTGACGTTCTCGATGACGACCGGGGAGCGCAGTTCGCCCGCCGCCGCGGCCAGCCGCTGGTCGCCCTTGCGGGCGCCGGGTCCGGTGGTGGCGGTCTCCATGGCCAGGCTGACCGCGCCGGTCTGCGCGGCGAAGCCCTGCAGCACGGCCTTCGTGACGGGCGCGCCGATCGAGCCGTCGCCGCCGGTCAGCAGGCGCAGCACGGGCGGGTGGCCCTCGCGCAGGCCGGCGGCGAAGCCGCCGGGGATGACGATCGCGGCGGCCAGCTCGCCGTCGCGGGTGTCGGACTCGGCCTCGGCGTCCGTCAGATACAGCTCGGTGGTCACCAGGCCGCGGCCGTCGACGGTCAGCTCCGGCAGGATCTCGCGGACCAGGGTCTGGGCCGCCGAGCCGCCGTCGTGGTCGACGACGCCGACGGTGACGGCGCCGGCGGAGTCCAGCCGGGCGAACGCGGCGGTGGTGATGCCGGCCAGCAGCAGCGGGACGACGAAGACCAGGATCAGCACCGACCGGTCGCGCCAGCCGTGCCGCAGCTCCTTGCCGAGGACGCCGCGGAACACGGCGGCGCGCGGGGGGCGGACGTCACTCATCGCGCAGCGCCTTCCCGGTCAGCTGGAGGAACACGGACTCCAGATCGGCCTGTTCGACGGAGAGTTCGCCGACGGTGGCGTCCATCGCGTCGAGCCGGGCGAGTACGGCGGGCAGGGACCGGGTGACGCCGGAAGCGGCGAAGGAGATCCGGCCGCCGCTCACGCGCACGTCCGACACCCCGGGCACACCCGCGAGCAGGGCCGCGGCGTCGTCCGGCAGCCCGTCGCAGACCGCGTTCACCCGTACGCCGCCCGCGTCGTGGCGCAGCAGCTCGGCGGGCGTGCCGCTGGTCAGCACCCGGCCCTCGTCGAGGATGGCGATCCGGTCGGCGAGGCGCTGCACCTCGGCCATGTAGTGGCTGGAGTACAGCAGTGCGACGCCCTCGGCCTTCAGCCGCTCCAGTCCGTCGAGGATGGCGTTGCGGCTCTGCGGGTCGACGCCCACGGTCGGCTCGTCCAGGACGAGCAGCGCGGGGCGGTGCAGCAGGGCCGCGGCGATGTTGAGCCGCCGCTTCATGCCGCCGGAGTAGGTGGCGGCGCGGTCGTCGCCGCGGTCGCGCAGGCCGACGAAGTCGAGCGTCTCCTCGCAGCGTTCGCGGGCGGCGCGCCGGCGCAGGCCGTACATGCCGGCGAAGAAGCGCAGGTTCTCGCGGCCGGTGAGGTCGTCGTAGACGGCGATCTCCTGCGGGACGTAGCCGATGGTCCGGCGGGCCGCGGGGTGGCCGGCGGGCAGTTGGCGCTCGCCCAGACGGACGCTGCCGCGGTCGGGCCGCAGCAGGCCGCAGACGGTCATGATGGTGGTGGACTTGCCTGCTCCGTTTGGTCCGAGCAGTCCGAAGCACTCGCCGGCGGACACGGTGAAGCTCACCGCGTCGACGGCGGTACGGGCGCCGAACCGCTTGACGACCTTCTCGGCCCGCAGCAGGGGGGCCCCGGCCGGTGCGCGGTCCACGCGCGGTCCGGCCTGTTCGCTGAGCACGCTCATGGGACGGAACACCTCCTCGCGCGATGTGTGGCTCAGCCCTGCTGAGCGCGGGAACTGTGCGGGGGGCGGGCGGGAAGACCCCGCTACGCTGATCGGAGTGCGGCGGAGCCGCTTTCCCCGGCTCCGCCGCGCCTCCCTCTGCGATGGCGCCTCAGCGGACCAGAGTGCTGGTCAGCGTGCCCGTGTCGGGCGAGTAGCAGCTGGCCGGGGCGACCAGCGGATCGGCGCCCTGCTCCATCACGCCGGTCACCCGGATGCCCGGGTCGTCGTAACCGGAGCCGGTCAGGCTGGTGGTGATGGTGCCGGTGGTGGTGCCGGCCCGCAGGGTGAAGTTGACCGTCGGCAGTTCGACGATGCTGCCGGGCGCGAGCGGCCCGGGCACGTTGACCGTGACGTCGTTCCCGTTGCGGGTGATGGACGGCGTGCCGGTGCCCAGGTTCGAGCCGCCGGAGATGGTGGCGTTGCTGACGGTCGCCGGACCCGAGACGCGCAGGGTGAGCGCGTAGTCCTGGATCTCGATGACCGGCACGCCGTTCAGCTCGGACGGCACGGTCCAGGGCTGGGACACACCGCTGCCGGTGAGGACCGAGCCCTTGGTGACGGAGAGCGGGGCCGTGCCCTCGAAGGTGGTGGAGATGTCGAACGGGTCGCCGGTGAGCGGCTCGTCGACCTTGCACGACTCCGTGACCGCCAGGGTCGTGGTGGCGACGGCCGCGCCGGAGGTCGAAAAGACCGCCGCCATGGCTATGCCGGCCGCGGCCACCGCGGTACCGCCGACACCCCATACGCGCTTACGCATAAGCCATCCTCTCGATGGATTTCTCTGCGGAATCGCCGAAACGCCGACCGGCCTTTCGGCGTGGTGCGTTATTCGCCGTGCGTATGCCGGCACTTTCCCGCCGACCTGACTCACGGCAAGTGCCTTACCCTGATCACTTCTCCCGAATGGCCTTTCCCTCGGGCGGAATTGACGTTACGGCCGTCCCGCGAGAAGCGTCAACGAGCGTCCAACCCACCGTTCAACTGCACATCGCACCGCCGGAATAAGACGCTTCCGGGAAAAACGCCCGAACGCGGACGCGGACCGCCGCCCGGACCGGTGCGGCGAGCTCGCGGGCCCGAGTGGCCGAATACGGCCGCAGGCCACCAGGAGGCCGGGAACCGGGGCTCCGGCCTCCGGACCCGCACCGGACCACCGCATGGCCCCTAAGTGACATTTAGGCGCCGCGAGTTGTGAGCCAATCACTTTTCGGAGAAACTGTGTCGCCTGGCGATAGCGGTTGCTGGATCCTCGAGAAGGCAGGCGATTCGTGCTGGAACCACTGGGTTTGGAAGCGGACGCGGAAACGGTCTACCGACTGCTGCTGGAGCAGCCCGACTGGAGCGTCGAGGACATGGCGGCCCATCTGAACCTCGCCCCGGCGGCCGTGCACGAAGCCCTGGACGCGCTCGCCGATCTGCGCCTGCTGGTCCCCAGCGACGACGGGCCGGGCCGGCTGCTCCCGGTGAGCCCGGAGGTGGGGCTGGCCGCCCTGCTCAGCCGCAAGGAGCTGGAACTGCACTCCCTGCAACGGCAGATGGACTCCACCCGGGCCGCGGTCGCCGACCTCACCACCCGGTACGGCGGACGCAAGCAGTACGCGCCCGAGATGGTGCACACGCTCTTCGGCCTGGACGCGGTGCGCAACCGGCTCGCCGAGCTCGCGGAGGCGGCGCGCACCGAGTGCCTGTCGTTCTTCCCCGGCGGCTCGCAGCTCCCGGACACCATGGAGTCCAGCAAGCCGCTCGACCAGCTCGCCCTGGAGCGCGGCGTGGCGCTGCGCACGCTCTACCAGGACAGCTTCCGCAATGATCCGGCCACTTTGCAGTACGTACGCTGGCTGGCCTCCCTCGGCGGCCAGACCCGTACGGTGCCGTCGCTGCCCATGCTGATGGTGCTGGTCGACCGCGAGGTCGCACTGGTGCCGATCGATCCGGACGACGGCAGGCGCGGGGCCCTGGAGTTACGCAGCCACGGTGTGGTCGCGGCCCTGCACGTGCTGTTCGAGCGGTTCTGGGCGAGCGCCCAGCCGTGGCACGAACCGGACCAGCCCGACGACCGGGGCCTGACCCGGCGCGACCGGGAGCTGCTGACGCTGCTGGCGAGCGGGCACACGGACGAGTACATCAGCCGCAAGCTGGGGTTGTCCCTGCGCACCGTGCGCCGCAGCGCGTCCGCGCTGATGGAGCGCCTGCAGGCCCGCAGCCGGTTCGAGGCCGGCGTCCTCGCGGTCCGGGCCGGCTGGCTCTGACCGGCCGCTCCCGCCGTAACCCCCCACCCGCCCCACGCTCCCCCTCCGCCCCGTGGCCGGACGCGGCGCACGTGACATGACCGTGCCTGGCCGCATAGTGACACCGGCCGAAAGCCCCTGGCCAGGCCCCTGACGGGGCGGAATCGATCTCGTCACCTCCCTGCCAGTCCTCTTGGTGCAACCGGAACTTGCTGACATGGCCGCTTCATGTCAGCAAGATGGATCTCAGCGGCAAGGAAATACGGAAAGCCCTCCGGAAAAGTCCGCAGAGCTCCGGAAAAAGGCCGCCGCCAATCCTCTTCTCCCGCCAATCCGGCCTGCCCGAAAGGACACTGCGATGAACGCTGCCCTGACCCAGTCCGCCCGCTCCCTGATCGCTTCCGCCCTGCTGCTCGGCGCAATTGCGGCCGGCTCGGCGTACACCGTGGGCGCGATTGCCGACGACGGGCACCACCCGGTGGTCACCGCGGACGGCGAGGACACCGGCACCACCCCCGACCCCACCGACGACGACGGCTTCGGCTGGGGCTGAGCGCCGGGCCGGCGACGGCCCCGCCGCCATCCACTCCACCGACCCGACCAACGAACCGGGGGCACAGTTGTGTACATCGTGGGCGCGGTACTCCGCTCGGCGCCGGACGGTCCCGGCACCCCGCCCGACGCGGCGGCTCTCACCGACATCTGCTGGGCGTACGCCCTGCCGCAGGACGGGGTCGAGCACGTCCGCTGCGCGGTCCGGCCCCGCCGCGCGGACCTCGTGCTGTTCGTACAGGGCCCCAGCGCGGCGGACGCCGCGCTGGCCGCCGGACGGGTCTGCCTGCGGATGCTGACCGGCAGCCGGCAGCTCACCGGCTGGTACCTCCAGACCTGCGAAGGCATCACCCCCGAGTCGCTGACCGGCTGCGCAGGCCGCCCCGAGTGAACCCCCCGCCGCCCGGCGGCCAACCGTGAACGGAGAATCCCGTGCGCACCCCCCTGGCCGAGCCGCCCACCACCGCCTTCGACGTCGCCGGCCCCGAGGCCCTGCGGCTGGACCTGCTGCCACGGGCCACCCTCCCGCTGGACGGGCTCCGGGCCGGCGGCTCCCCGCGGCAGCGGGGGGTGGACGACGAGCACTGCCGGCTCCTCGCGGAGAACGGGCAGGACCTGCCGCCCATCCTGGTGCACGTGCCGACCCTCGAGGTCATCGACGGACTGCACCGGGTGCACGCCGCCCGGCTGCGCGGCCGCACCGAGATCGAGGCCAGGCTGTTCGACGGCCCCGCGCAGGACGCCTTCGTGCTGGCCGTACGGCTGAACATCCAGCACGGGCTGCCGCTTTCGCGGGCCGAGCGGGCGGCCGCCGCGGCCCGGATCGTCCGCTCCCACCCGCAGTGGTCGAACCGGCTGCTCGCCTCCGCGACCGGACTGTCGGCGGGCACGATCGCGGGCATCAGGGCCCGTACGACGGCTGCCGGCGGCGAACCCGAGACCCGGGTGGGCAAGGACGGCCGGGTCCGGCCGGTGGACGGCTCCGCGGGCCGGTTACGGGCGCGCGAGCTGCTGCGGGCCAACCCCACGGCGTCGATCCGGGAGATCGCCCGGCGCGCCGGGGTCTCCCCCGCCACCGTCCACGACGTACGCCGGCGGCTCAGCGAGGGCGGCGAGGCGGTGCCGCCCCGGCCGCCGGTCCGCCAGGAGCCGGCGGCCGCGGACGGACAGGGCGGGACGCCGGCGCCGGCCGGCACCGATCCCGCCGAGATCCTGCGGGCCCTGACCAAGGACCCGTCACTGCGCTACACCGACACCGGCCGCGCCCTGCTGCGCTGGCTCGACCACGCGCGCCGGGTCCTCGCCCAGTGCGCGCAGGCCGCCGACCCTCCGATACCGGCGCGCTCGCCCTGTATCTACGCGTCGGTATGAAGGTTCGACACAGCTCCACGGTCTACAGGAAGAGCCTGTGCAAGCC